>NZ_JBFBGK010000042.1:0-64406 GCF_040684615.1 Streptomyces sp. NPDC089919 | reverse complement strand
ATGTACGTCCGGTCGTTGCGGACGCCCCGGTACCGCGGGTCGTCGGTGCGCTCGACGGCGAACTTAGTCGCGAGCACGATCTCGTCGCGGTGCGCAGCCATGAACCACGAAGGGTGGGTGGTGGCTCTTTGGCCGCGGCCTACAGGGGCGTGACGTACGCCCCGGAGATGCCGCCGTCGACGAGGAAGTCGGTGGCGTTGACGAAGGAGGAGTCGTCGCTGGCGAGGAAGGCGACGGCGGCGGCGATCTCGTCCGCCTCGGCGAAGCGGCCGACGGGGATGTGGACCAGGCGGCGCGCGGCGCGCTCCGGGTCCTTGGCGAACAGCTCCTGGAGCAGCGGGGTGTTGACCGGCCCCGGGCACAGCGCGTTGACCCGGATGCCCTCGCGGGCGAACTGCACGCCCAGTTCGCGGGACATGGCCAGGACGCCGCCCTTGGAGGCGGTGTACGAGATCTGCGAGGTGGCCGCGCCCATGATGGCCACGAAGGACGCGGTGTTGATGATGGAGCCCCGGCCCTGCCGCTGCATGTAGGGCAGCGCGGCCTTGCAGCAGAGGTAGACGGAGGTCAGGTTGACGTCCTGGACCCGCTTCCAGGCCTCCAGGCCGGTGGTGAGGATGGAGTCGTCGTCGGGCGGCGAGATGCCGGCGTTGTTGAAGGCGATGTCGACGCTGCCGTAGGTGTCGAAGGCGACCTTGAAGAGGTTGTCGACCTCCTCCGGGTCGGTGACGTTCACCTTGACGAAGGTGCCGCCGACCGCCTCGGCCGCGGCCTTGCCCGCGGTCTCGTCGATGTCGCCGCAGACCACGTTGGCGCCCTCGGAGGCCAGCCGGCGGGCGGTGGCGAGGCCGATGCCGCTGCCGGCGCCGGTGATGACGGCGGTCCGGCCGACCAGGCGGCGGCAGACGGGCTCGGTTGCTTCGGTGCTCATGGGTGCTCAGGCCTCCGTGCTGATGAAGACGTTCTTGGTTTCGGTGAAGGCGGTCAGGGCGTCGGGCCCCAGCTCGCGCCCCAGCCCCGACTGCCGGTAGCCGCCGAAGGGGGTCCAGTAGCGGACGCTGCTGTGGGAGTTGACGGAGAGGTTGCCGGCCCGGACGGCGCCGGAGACGCGCAGCGCGCGCCCCACGTCCCGGGTCCAGATCGAGCCGGACAGGCCGTACTCGGTGGCGTTGGCCAGCCGGACCGCGTCGGCCTCGTCCTCGAAGGGGAGGACCACGGCGACCGGTCCGAACACCTCCTCGGCGGCGATGGCGGCGGTCGGGTCCACGCCGGTGACGACGGTCGGCGGGAACCAGAAGCCGGGTCCTTCGGGGGCGCTGCCCTGGAACATCTCCAGCCCGTCGGTGACGTACGAGCGGACCCGGTCGCGCTGGAGCCGCGAGATCAGGGGGCCCATCTGGGTCGCCTCGTCGGCCGGGTCGCCGACCACGACCTCCTTGACGGCCGGTTCCAGCAGCTCCATGAAGCGGTCGTAGGCGGAGCGCTGGACGAGGATCCGGGTGCGGGCGCAGCAGTCCTGGCCGGTGTTGTCGAGGAAGGACATCGGGGCGGCGGCGGCCGCGGCCTCGATGTCGGCGTCCGCGAAGACGATGTTGGGGCTCTTGCCGCCGAGTTCCAGGGTGAGGCGCTTCACCCGGTCCGCGCAGCCGGCCATGATCTGCTTGCCCACCCGGGTCGACCCGGTGAAGACGATCTTCGCGACTCCGGGGTGCTCGACCAGGGCGTTGCCGGCCACCGGTCCGGCGCCCGGCAGCACCTGGAGCAGGTGCTCGGGCAGCCCGGCCGTCAGGGCCAGCTCGGCCAGCCGCAGCGCGGTCAGCGGGGTGGTCTCGGCCGGCTTGAGGATCACCGCGTTGCCCGCGGCCAGGGCGGGGGCGAAGCCCCAGGCGGCGATCGGCATGGGGAAGTTCCAGGGCGCGATCACGCCCACCACGCCGAGCGGTTCCAGGATCGTGACGTCCAGGCCGCCGGGGACCGGGATCTGCCGGCCGGCCAGCCGCTCGACGCCGCCGGCCGCGTAGTCCAGCAGGTCGCGGACGTTGCCCGCCTCCCAGCGGGCGTTGCCGAGGGTGTGGCCGGCCTCGGTGACCTCCAGCCGGGCCAGTTCCTCACGGTGCTCGTCGACGACCGCGGCGAAGCGGCGCAGCAGCCGGGCCCGGTCGGCGGGGGCCGCGGCCGCCCAGCCGCGCTGCGCGGCGGCGGCCCGGCCGACGGCCGCGTGCACGTCCGCGGCGGTGGCGGCGGGGACGGTGGCGACCACCTCCTCGGTGGCCGGGTTGAGCACCACGTGTTCGTGCGGCGGCGCCGGGGCCTGCGGGTGGTTCGGGGAGAGCGACAAGTGGTGCCTCACATGCGTTCGAAGGAGCGGCGCAGTTCCCAGTCGGTCACCGCGGAGTCGTAGGCGTCGAGCTCGACCCGCGCCATGTTCCGGTAGTGCGCGACGACTTCGGGGCCGAAGGCGGCCTTGGCCACGGCGCTGTTCTCCCACAGCTCGGCGGCCTCCCGGAGGGTGCCGGGGACGTGCTCGAAGTCGGCGGCGTAGGCGTTGCCGGGGCAGGCCTCGGGCAGCTCCAGGCGGTTCTCCACGCCGTACAGGCCCGCGGCGACCATGCCGGCCACCGCAAGGTACGGGTTGACGTCCCCGCCGGGCACCCGGTTCTCGAAGCGGGTGGAGCGGCCGTGCCCGACCACCCGCAGCGCGCAGGTGCGGTTGTCCTGGCCCCAGGCGACCGCGGTCGGCGCGAAGGAGCCGGGCCGGAACCGCTTGTACGAGTTGATGTTCGGCGCGTACAGGAGGGAGAACTCGCGCAGCGCGGCGAGCTGGCCGGCCAGGAAGTGCCGCATGATCTCGGAGGTGCCGCCCGGCCCGTCCCCGGCCATGACGTTGCGGCCCTCGGCGTCGGCGAGCGAGAGGTGGATGTGGCAGGAGTTGCCCTCGCGCTCGTTGAACTTCGCCATGAAGGTGAGCGAGACGCCCTCCTGCGCGGCGATCTCCTTGGCGCCCGTCTTGTAGACGGCGTGCTGGTCGCAGGTGACCAGGGCCTCGTCGTAGCGGAAGGCGATCTCGTGCTGGCCCAGGTTGCACTCGCCCTTGGCGGACTCGACGGTCAGGCCGGCGCCGGCCATCTCGTTGCGGATCCGGCGCAGCAGGGGCTCGATGCGGCCGGTGCCGAGGACCGAGTAGTCGATGTTGTACTGGTTGGCCGGGGTCAGCCCGCGGTAGTTCGCCTCCCAGGCCTGCTCGTAGGTGTCCTTGAAGACGATGAACTCCAGCTCGGTGCCCACCTGCGCGGTCAGTCCGAGCTCGGCCAGCCGCTCCAGCTGGCGGCGCAGGATCTGGCGGGGCGCGGCGACCACGGGCGCGCCGTCCGCCCAGGCGAGGTCGGCCATCAGCATCGCGGTGCCGGCGTTCCACGGGACCCGGCGCAGGGTGGCGAGGTCGGGGTGCATGGCGAAGTCGCCGTAGCCGCGGTCCCAGGAGGACATCTCGTAGCCGTCGACCGTGTTCATCTCGGTGTCCACGGCCAGGAGGTAGTTGCAGCCCTCGGTACCGTGCGCGAGCACGTCGCTCAGGAAGAACGGCGCGGCGAACCGCTTGCCCTGGAGCCGCCCCTGCATGTCCGTGAAGGCCAGGACGACGGTGTCGATCTCGCCGCTCGCGACGAGGGCGCGAAGCTCCTCCGTCGTCAGCGGGGGTGTGCGGTCTACCACGGGATTCTCTCCTTCGGGTGAGCCGAGGAGGCCTAAGGTATGGGGCGAGACCATTGCTTGGGAAGGGGAGAAGTCGACATGGCACTGGAAAGCGGTAACACCGACCGGCTCGGCCCGGTGCTGCGCCAGGTCCGGGCGGGCAACGGCTTCGAGGAGGCGCTGGAGCAGATCCTCCAGGTGGTCCGGCTCGGCCTGGTACCCGGCGGCGAACGGCTGCCCCCCGAGCGGGAGTTGGCCGAGCGGATGGGGATCAGCCGGGTCACCCTGCGGGAAGTCCTCAAGGTCCTCCAGGAGCAGGGACTGGTGGAGAGCAGACGCGGCCGGTACGGCGGTACGTTCGTCATGCCGCGCCCCGACACCCCCGCGGGCGGGGCCGAGGAGGAGCTGCGGCGCCGGGTGTCGGGAGTGGACATCGAGGACGTGCTGCGCTTCCGGGAGGTACTGGAGACCGGCGCGGCCGGGCTCTGTGCGGCGCAGGGCCTGACGCCGGTGGGCACCGGCCGGCTGCGGGCCGCACTGGCCGCCACCCAGGACGCCCCGCTCTCCGACTACCGGCGGCTGGACACCCTGCTCCACCTCACGCTGGCCGAACTGTCCGGCTCGGCCACGCTGACCGCCCAGTACGCGGCCGTCCGGGCGACCGTCAACGACCTGCTGGACTGCATCCCGCTGCTGGTGCGCAACCTGGAGCACTCGCAGCGCCAGCACGCGGCCCTGGTCGACGCGATCCTCGAGCGGGACCCGGAGGCGGCCCGCGAGGTCATGCGCGAGCACTGCTGCGGCACGGCCGCCCTGCTGCGCGGCTTCCTGGCCTGACGGGGGCGGCCGGCGGCGGCCGGGACGGCACCGGGCCGGGGGCGCGGACGGCGGGGCCCGAGGGGCGGTCGTAACGCCCCTTTAACCCAAGGGTCTTGCGCCGGTCGCCCCGGTACGGCAAAGGTATGGCCTCGCACCTTTGCCCACCGCACCGTCCACGCACCGTCCATCCTCAGTTCGAGGCAGGAGCGCACATGGCCGAAGACACCGAGGCACGCCCCCAGGGCGTCCCCTCCCCCGGAGTCTCCCCCGAGTCCGACGCGGCATACCTGGAACGGCGGACCCTGCGCCGGGGCAGCGCCGGCTGGCTGCTGCTGACCGGCCTGGGCGTCGCGTACGTCGTCTCCGGGGACTTCTCCGGCTGGAACAACGGCCTGGCCCAGGGCGGCTTCGGCGGCCTGGCCATCGCCACCCTCCTGATGGGCGCGATGTACGCCTGCCTGGTCTTCTCCCTCGCCGAGCTGTCGGCGATCCTGCCGACGGCCGGCGGCGGCTACGGCTTCGCCCGCCGGGCGCTGGGGACCTGGGGCGGCTTCCTGACCGGCACCGCCATCCTCATCGAGTACGTCCTCGCGCCGGCGGCCATCGCGATCTTCATCGGCGACTACGTCGAGTCGCTGGACCTCTTCGGGCTGACCTCCGGCTGGCCCGTCTACCTCGCCTGCTTCGTCCTCTTCATCGGCATCCACCTCTGGGGGGTGGGCGAGGCGCTGCGCTTCAGCCTGGTGGTGACCGCCGTGGCGGTGGCCGCGCTGCTGGTCTTCGCGGTCGGGGCGCTCACCCAGTTCGACGCCGGCCGGCTCGACGACATCCCGGTGGACACCATGGCCGCCGGATCGGGCTCCTGGCTGCCCTTCGGCGTGCTGGGCATCTGGGCCGCCTTCCCCTTCGGCATGTGGTTCTTCCTCGGCGTGGAGGGCGTACCGCTGGCCGCCGAGGAGGCCAAGGACCCGGTCCGCTCGATGCCCCGGGCGCTGGCCATCTCCATGGGCGTCCTCGCGCTGCTCGCCCTGGTCACCTTCGTCGCGGCCACCGGCGCCCGCGGCTCGGCCGCCGTCCAGGACGCCGGCAACCCGCTGGTGGTCGCCCTGGAGGGGAACGCGGACCTGTCCTGGCTGAAGACCTTCGTCAACTACGCGGGCCTGGCCGGGCTGGTGGCCTCCTTCTTCTCCCTGATCTACGCGGGCTCCCGGCAGTTGTTCGCCCTCTCCCGGGCCGGCTACCTGCCCCGCTTCCTCTCCCTCACCAGCCGCCGCAAGGCGCCGTACCTCGGTCTGCTGATCCCGGGCGCGCTGGGCTTCCTGCTGGCGGCCTGGACCGGGGACGGGCCGCGGATGCTGAACATCGCCGTCTTCGGCGCCACCATCTCCTACGCGCTGATGGCCCTCTCGCACCTGGTGCTGCGGCGCCGCGAGCCGGGGCTGGCCCGGCCGTACCGCACCCCGGGCGGCCAGGTCACCTCCGCGGTGGCCCTCCTGCTGGCGCTCTCCGCGCTGGTGGCCACCTTCCTCGTGGACAAGGACGCGGCCTTCATCGCACTCGCCGTGTACGCCGTCGCACTCGCCTACTTCGCGTTCTACAGTCGCCACCGGCTGGTCGCCTCCGCGCCGGAGGAGGAGTTCGCGGCGCTGGCGGCGGCCGAGGCCGAGCTCGACCGCGACTGACCCCCGCCCGCCCGACGACCCGTCCCACCGGAGGTTCCCGCCGTGCCCAAGCCGCTCATCGGCATCACCACCTACCTCGAGGCGTCCACCCGCTACCGGGTGTGGGAGCTGGCCACCGCCCTCGCCCCGTCCGGGTACCACGAGGCAGTCCAGGCCTGCGGCGGCACCGCGGTCCTGCTGCCGCCGGACGAGCCGGAGGCCGCGGCGGAGCTGCTGCCCCGGCTGGACGGGCTGATCGTCACGGGCGGACCGGACGTCGACCCGGCCCGGTACGGCGCCCCGCTGGACCCGCGCACCGGGATCCTGGCACCCGAGCGGGACCGGTGGGAACTGGCCGTGATCGAGGCGGCCCTGGCCCACCGCGGCCTGCCGCTGCTGGGCGTCTGCCGGGGCATGCAGCTCCTGAACGTCGCCCGGGGCGGCACGCTGGTGCAGCACATGGACGGGCACGCGGCCGGCCCGGGCGAGATGTCCGACCACCGGGTCCTGCCGGTGGCCGGCACCCGCTACGGCACCGTCGCACCCGAGCCGGCCGACGTCCCCACCTACCACCACCAGGCGGTGGACCGGCTCGGCGAAGGCCTGGTGGTCTCCGCCTGGGCCGAGGACGGCACGGTCGAGGCGGTGGAACTCCCGGGCGAGCAGTGGGTCCTGGGCGTCCAGTGGCACCCCGAGCAGGGCAAGGACCTCCGCCTCTTCCAGGCCCTGGTGACCGCCGCCCGCACCCCGGTACAGGTGCCCTAGCTGCTCGCCTGAGACGCCCCCGGTTGCCTGTGGCGTGTGGGGCAGCCGCACACCACAGGCAACCGGCCTACCTGCTGCCGTCGTACCGCTCCGCGACAGCCCTCAGGACGCCCCCCGAGTCAACGACAACAGATCCCGAGCCGGCCCCGCCGGCCGGGCGCCGGCCGGCCAGACCGCGCGCAGCGAGCGCCGCAGCGCGGTGCCCGCCACCTCGACGGCCACCAGCCGGCGCCCCGCCAGCTCCTCCCCCAAGGACAGCTCCGAGAGGACGCACGGCCCGGCCCCGCTGACCGCCGCGGCCTTGACCGCGGTGGTGGATGCCAGTTCCAGCAGCGGGGCGGCCAGCCCGCCGTGCGCGACCAGGGCCGCGTCGAGCACCTGCCGGGTACCGGAGCCCTGCTCGCGCAGGATCAGCGGGGTGGCGGCCAGTTCGGCGGCCGGTACCGGGGCGCTGCGACGGGCCCACGGGTGCCCGGGCGCCACCGCCACCACCAGCCGGTCCTGGGCCACCACCGCGCAGTCCAGCCCCTCGGGCACGGTCAGCCCCTCCACGAACCCGAGGTCCGCCTCGTGGGCCAGCACCCGCTCGGCGACCGCGACGGAGTTCCCGGCCGAGAGCGAGACCGCGGTGTCCGGCCGCCCGGTGCGCAGGGCGATCAGCCAGCCGGGCATCAGGTACTCGGCGATGGTGAGGCTGGCGGCGACCCGCAGCCGGGAGTCCCGCCGGCCCCGCAGCGCCTGCGCCCCCGCGTCGAAGGCCTCGGCGGCGGCCAGCACGGGCCGGGCCCAGTCGGTGACCAGCGCGCCCTGTTCGGTGAGCCGGGAGCCGCGCGGCGAGCGCTCCACCAGGGGCACTCCGAGGCGGGTCTCCATGGCCCGGATCCGGCTGCTGGCGGCGGGCTGGGTGATGCCCAGCTCGCGGGCCGCCGCGCCGAGGCTGCCGAGCCGGGCCACGGCGAGCAGCAGTTCCAGGGAGCCGAGGTCGGGCACCCGGTGCGCGAGCGGACCGCCCGGGCCGGGGGCGGTCGCGGCGGCGGACGGTATCTCACTCATAAATGCAGTTTATGACCTCATAGGAAGGCCACGGCTACCGGGCGTCCGCCGGCGGGCGGACAGTGGAGCCATGGCCACCACCGCACATTCCACACCCCTCACCCGCATCGCCGAGGAGCAGCAGGTCCAGCTCGAGACGCAGCGCCGCCTCCCCGCCCTGCGCCACCTCGGCCCGAACTGGTACGCCTCCGTCATGGGCACGGCCATCATCGCCAACGCGGGCGCCTCCCTGCCGTACCAGTTCCCCGGGCTGCGGGTGGCCTGCCAGGTCATGTGGGCGCTGTCCTTCGCCGCCCTGGCCGTCCTGCTCGTGGCCCGCGCCGGGCACTGGATCCACCACCGGGACCAGGCCCGGGCCCACCTGCTCGACCCCGCCGTGGCCCCCTTCTACGGCTGCCTCTCGATGGCCCTGCTGGCCGTCGGCGGCGGCACCCTGATCGTCGGCAAGGACCTGATCGGCCAGAGCGCGGCGGTGGCCGTCGACACGGTGCTCTTCACCGCCGGGACCCTGATCGGCCTGGTCGCCGCGGTGGCGGTGCCGTACCTGATGGTCGCCCGGCACAAGGTCGAGGCGGGCTCGGCCAGTCCCGTCTGGCTGCTGCCGATCGTCGCCCCGATGGTCTCGGCCGCCCTGGGGCCCCTGCTGATCCCCCACCTGCCCGCCGGGCAGGCCCGCGAGGCCATGCTGCTGGGCTGCTACGCGATGTTCGGCATCAGCCTGCTGGCCACGCTGGTCATGCTGCCCCTGGTCTTCGGGCGGCTGATCGTCTCCGGTCCCCTGCCGCTGGCGCTGACCCCCACCCTGTTCCTGGCGCTCGGCCCCCTGGGCCAGTCGACCACCGCCGTCAACCAGCTCGCCGACCAGGCCGGCAGCTCGATCTCGGCGCCCTACGCGGACGGGCTGAGCGCCTTCGCGGTGATCTACGGGGTGCCGGTGATGGGCTTCGCGCTGATGTGGCTGGCGCTGGCCGCCGCGCTGGTGGTGCGGGCCGCACGGCGCGGCATGGGCTTCGCGATGACCTGGTGGGCCTTCACCTTCCCCGTCGGCACCTGTGTGACCGGATTCGAGGGCCTGGCCCGGCACACCGGCCTGGACGCCCTGTCCTGGCTGGCCACCGCCCTCTACGCCTTCCTCGTCCTGGCCTGGCTGGCCGCTGCCGCCCACACCCTGCGGGGCCTGGTCAGCGGAAAGCTGCTCGCAGGGCCCCGCTGAGCACCGCCGGGGCCGCCACGAGCGAGGGCCCGTACCAGGTGAGGTGCCGGCCGTCGACGAGGGCGGCCGGCATCCCCGGGAAGGCCTCCGGACCGTCGCCGGCACCGAAGGCGTACGGCTCGTCGGGGAGCACGACCAGATCGCTGCCGGAGCCCACCAGCTCCGGCAGCGGCGTCTTCGGGTACCGCTCCGGGTGGTCGGCGTAGACGTTGGTCACGCCGAGTCGGGCCAGCAGGTCCCCTGCGAAGGTGTCCCGCCCCAGCACCATCCACGGCCGCCGCCAGATCGGGATCACCGCCCGGTACCGGCCGACCGGTACGACCCCGGCCCAGGCCTCCTCGGCCGCGTCCAGCCAGGCGGGACGGGCCAGACCGCAGCCTGCGACGAGCACCCGGTCCAGCTCCCGGAAAGCGCCGGACAGCTCCCGCACCTCGGTGACCAGCACGTGCAGGCCGGCCGCGCGCAGCGCGTCGAGGTCCGGGGCGCGGTTCTCCTCCTCGTTGGCGATGACCAGGTCGGGCCGCAGCCCGATGACGGCGGCCACGTCCGGGTTCTTGGTGCCGCCGATCCGGCGGACGGCGAGCCCGGCGGGGTGGCTGCACCAGTCGGTGGCGCCCACCAGCAGCTCCGGTGCCGTGGCGGCCACGGCCTCGGTCAGCGAGGGCACCAGCGAGACCACCCGCGGCGCGGTCACCGGCCCGGAGGTTCCGAGACCGCGTCGATGTGGTCGCCGACGGCGACGACCAGGAGGCGGGTGGACTCGCCGGTGGCCCGCCACCGGTGCCGCACCCCGCCCGAGAGGAAGAGCGAGTCCCCGGCCTCCAGCCGGTACGCCCGCCCCTCCGCCTCGACCTGGCAGGAGCCCTCGACCACGTACATGAGCTCGTCGTTGCGGTGCTGGTACTCGCGCCCCGCGTCCTGGTCACCGGTGAACTCCAGCGCGTGCAGCTGGTGGTGCCCCCGGACCAGCGGCCGCACCCCGGGGACCGGCGCGGGCCCGGAGTCGTCCCCGGCCCGGACCAGGTCCACCGTGCGGGCGCTGTCCGAGGCGGCCAGCAGCTCCACGGCGGTGGTCTCCAGGGCGTCCGCCACCCGTTCCAGCGACCGCATGCTGGGCCGGGCGCGTTCGTTCTCTATCTGGCTGAGGAAGGGCACCGAGAGTCCGCTGCGCGCCGCGACCGCGGCCAGCGTGAGCTGGAGCTGCCGGCGCCGCTTGCGCACGGCGGCGCCCACCCGCCGCGGTTCCTTGGCGTCCTTCTCCTTGTCCTCCCGGTCCACGCCGTCCTGCCGTCGGGTGCCGACCTGCGGGCCGTCGTGCCGGTGCGCCTGCGGTGCCTTGTCCTTGTGGTCCATGGCCGGGGCTGCCCTCCCCTTGTCTGGTCGCACATGGATGTGCTGTAAGCACCTTACGCAGCTTCCGCCCCCGGTTTCGCGCGCACCGGGGAAGCCCGGTACGCCGCCGGTGAACTCCGCGCCCGCCCGGTCACCGTGGGTGGGGTGCGGCATGATCGGGGCGTGACCCGACGCCTGATGCTCCTCGACACCGCTTCCCTCTATTTCCGCGCCTACTTCGGGGTCCCGGACTCCGTGCGGGCCCCCGACGGCACGCCCGTCAACGCCGTGCGCGGACTGCTCGACTTCATCGGCCGGCTCGTCCAGGACCACCACCCGGACGATCTGGTGGCGTGCATGGACGCCGACTGGCGGCCGCACTGGCGGGTGGAGCTGATCCCCTCGTACAAGGCGCACCGGGTGGCCGCCGAGACGGCCACCGGACCGGACGAGGAGGAGATCCCGGACACCCTCTCCCCGCAGGTGCCGGTGATCGAGGCCATGCTGGACGCCTTCGGCATCGCCCGGGTGGGCGTGCCCGGCTACGAGGCCGACGACGTGATCGGCACGCTGACCGCGCAGGCGAAGGGCCCGGTGGACATCGTCACCGGCGACCGGGACCTCTACCAGCTGGTGAGCGACGCCCGGCAGACCCGCGTGCTGTACCCCCTCAAGGGCGTCGGCACGCTCCAGATCACCGACGAGGCGGTGCTGCGCGAGAAGTACGGGGTGGACGGCCCCGGCTACGCGGACCTGGCGCTGCTGCGCGGGGACCCGAGCGACGGCCTGCCGGGGGTGCCCGGAGTGGGCGAGAAGACCGCCGCCAAGCTGCTGGACGCGTACGGCGACCTGGCCGGGATCATGGCGGCGGTCGAGGACCCGCGCTCGAAGCTGACCCCGACCCAGCGCAGGCGGCTGGACGAGGCGCGGCCGTACCTCGCGGTGGCGCCGAAGGTGGTGCGGGTGGCCCTTGACGTGCCGATTCACCCGTTCGACCCCACTCTTCCCACCCGTCCCGCACACCCCGAAACCGTCGCTGAGCTGGCGAAACGCTGGGGTCTGGGCGGAGCCGTGTCGCGTCTGATCTCCACACTTGGCGCTTAAGGTGCTAGGTTAGGCAAACCTAAGTGGTACGTCAGGGGAAACAGGGGAAGCACCGTGGCAGAGGGACCCGCCCGTTCGCGCAAGCTCGGCACCGCACACGTCATCCGCTCCGAGCGGCTGACGCCGCACATGGTGCGGGTCGTGCTGGGTGGTGAAGGGCTCCAGGGCTTCGGCGCGGGGGCCTTCACCGACCACTACGTCAAGCTCATGTTCCCCGCGGAGGGCGTCAGCTACCCCGAGCCCTGGGACCTGGACCGGATCCGCGCGGTCTACCCCCGGGAGCTGTGGCCCCGGCAGCGCGCCTACACGGTCCGCGCCTGGGACCCGGCCCTCCTGGAGCTGACCATCGACTTCGTCGTCCACGGCGACGAGGGCCTGGCCGGCCCCTGGGCCGCCCGCGTACAGCCCGGCGAGCGGGTCTACTTCCTCGGCCCGGGCGGCGCGTACGCCCCGGACCCGGCCGCCGACTGGCACCTGCTGGTGGGCGACGAGAGCGCCCTGCCGGCCATCGCCGCCGCCCTGGAGCGGATGCCGGCCGGCGCCGTGGTGCGCGCCTTCATCGAGGTCGAGAGCGCGGCGGACGAGCAGGAGATCGCCGCCCCCGCCGGCGTCCGGCCGGTCTGGCTGCACCGCGGCGACCGCCCGGTGGGCGAGGCGCTGCTGGAGGCCGTCACCTCCCTGCGCTTCCCGGCCGGAAGCGTGCACGCCTTCGTCCACGGCGAGGCCGCCTTCGTCAAGGAGCTCCGCCGCCACCTGCGGCTGGAGCGCGGCATCCAGCGCGAGCGGCTGTCGATCTCCGGCTACTGGCGCCAGGGCCACACCGACGAGGCCTGGCGGGCCGCCAAGCGCGACTGGAACGCCGCCGTCGAGGCCGAGCAGGACCTGGCCGCGTAGGCCTCCCGCCCCGGCGCGCGCCCCGCCCGCCGTCGGCGTTCAATGGAGAGATGCGGTACGCACGCAGGCGCAGGGGGTTGGCCATGGCCGCCGGACTCGTCCTGGCGGCCGGAACGGCGGGCACCGTCACGGGAGTTCCCGTAGCCGCGGCCGCCCCGACGCCGAGCCCCTCGGCCTCCGACGGGATCGACGACCAGAGCGTCGAGAAGGCGCTCGGCCTGCTCGACGACCAGATCAAGGACGTCATGGACCGCACCGGCATCCCCGGTGCCGCCGTCGCCGTGGTGCACGGCGACGACGTGGTCTACCTCAAGGGCTTCGGCGTCCGCAGCACCGGGCAGACCGGGCAGGTCGACCCGGACACGGTCTTCCAGATCGCCTCCGTCTCCAAGCCCGTCTCCGCCACGGTCCTCGCCCAGGTGCTCGGCGCCGACGGGTGGGACAAGCCGCTGACCGGGATCACGCTCAAGGACCCCTGGGTCAGCGAGCACGTCACCGCCGCGGACCTGTTCTCCCACCGCTCGGGCCTGCCGGACCACGCCGGCGACATGCTGGAAGACCTCGGCTTCGACCAGTCGTACATCCTGTCCCACCTGAAGTACGAGCCGCTGGGACCGTTCCGGGCCAGCTACGCCTACACCAACTTCGGCCTCACCGCCGCGGCCGAGGCCGTAGCGCGGGACCAGAAGACGACCTGGGACAAGCTCGCCGCCGACACGCTCTACAAGCCGGCCGGCATGGAGCACACGAGCAACCTGTTCAGCGACTACGAGCACGCCACCGACCGCGCCCTGACCCACGTCAAACAGGCCGACGGCAGCTGGAAGCCCGAGTTCGTCCGGCAGCCGGACCTCCAGTCGCCGGCCGGCGGGGTGAGCTCCACCGCCCGCGACATGGCCCGCTTCCTGCGCCTGCAACTGGGCCTCGGCGAGCTGGACGGCAAGCGCATCATCAACGCCGAGGGCCTGGCGACCACGTACGTCCCGCACGCCATCTCCCAGCCGCCCGCCACCCCGGACTCCTCCCCCGGCTTCTACGGCCTGGGCTGGAACGTCAAGTACGACGACCAGGGCCGGTTGCGGCTGAGCCACTCCGGCGCCTTCGAACTGGGCACCAACAGCTCCCTGACGATGCTGCCGGCCGAGAAGCTGGGCATCGTGGTGCTCACCAACGCGGCGCCGATCGGCGCGGCCGACACCGTGGCCGTCAACTTCCTCGACTCCGTCGAACACGGCTCGCCCACCCGCGACTGGCTGCCGGTGATCGCGAAGGCGTACGACGAGGCCCTGAGCACCGCCAAGTCCAAGACGGACTACGCCAAGCCGCCGGCGAACCCCAAGCCCGCCAAGGCCGACGACACGTACACCGGCACCTACGACAACCCGTACTTCGGCCCGCTGACCGTCACCAAGACCACCGGCGGGGGCCTGACCCTCCAGCTCGGCCCCAAGAAGATGAGCTTCCCGCTCACCCACTACGACGGTGACGTCTTCAGCCTCCGCACCACCGGCGAGATGGCCGTCGGCCTGACCGGGGTGACCTTCAAGGACGACACGGTCCGCGTCGAGTCCCTGGACTACAGCGGGCTCGGCACCTTCACCCGCGCCTCCTGACCGGGCGGCACCCCCGCCGGCGCGCCCCGTAGCCTGGGGCCACGATGAGACGTTCCGCCACACCGCCCTCGCCCCTCCCCCAACGCGCCGGGATCGACCCGGTGCGGCTGCGACTGCCCCCGGGCGACTGGCCGGACCTGCGCGGCTACCTGCTGCACCGGTACGCGGGCGGGGCCGGGGCGGCGGCGATCGCGGGCCTGCTGGAGCGGCGCGAGGTGTACGGGGCGAACGGCGCGCCGGTGGACCCGGCGGGGCCCTACCTCCCCGGCACCTACCTGTGGTTCCACCGGGAGCTGCCGGCCGAGCCGGTGGTGCCCTTCCCCGTGGAGGTCGTCTACCGGGACGACCACCTGCTGGTGGCGGACAAGCCGCACTTCCTCGCCACCACCCCGCGCGGCAGCCACGTCACCCAGACCGCGCTGGCGCTGCTGCGCGAGCGGCTGGACCTGCCCGCCCTCAGCCCGGCGCACCGGCTGGACCGGCTGACCGCGGGGCTGGTGATGTTCAGCGTCCGGCCCCCGGACCGGGGCGCCTACCAGACGCTCTTCGCGGACCGCCGGGTGCACAAGGAGTACGAGGCGGTCGCCGGCCACGAGCCGGCCCTGGCCCTGCCCCGCACGGTCCGCAGCCGGATCGAGAAGACCCGCGGGGTGCTGGCGGCCGTGGAGCTGCCGGGCGAGCCCAATGCGGAGAGCCGGATCGAGCTGCTGGCGCACCGGGACGGGCGGGGCCGCTACCGGCTGACCCCGGCCACCGGCCGCACCCACCAGCTGCGGGTGCACATGAACGCGCTCGGCCTGCCGATCCTGGGCGACCCGGTCTATCCGCAGGTCACCGACCCGGCCCCGACGGACTACCGGCGTCCGCTGCAACTCCTGGCCCGGGTCCTGGAGTTCACCGACCCGGTGACGGGGCTGGCGCACCGCTTCGAGTCCGCCCGCACCCTCGAGGCCTGGCAGGACTACCCGGCCTGGGCCGGCGCCGGGCCCGCGCGGTAGGCACAGGCCCGGCGGGCCGAGGGGCCTCAGCCCAGCGAGCTGTAGGCCACCACGCCGCGCAGCAGGGCGTCCACGGCCTTGCGGGCGTTCTTGGCGACCGTGCTGTCCTCCTTCGGTGCGGCGGCCGCGATCTGCCCCAGCACGTCGATGACCTGCTTGCACCAGCGCACGAAGTCGCCCGCGGGCATCTCCGCCTCGCGCAGCACCTCGTCCAGGCTCTTGTCCGAGGCCCACTGGTAGGCGGCCCAGGCGAAGCCCAGATCGGGCTCCCGCTGGCCCACGCCGCCCTCGGCCTGGTTGATCCGGTGCTCCTCCTCCAGGGCGTCCAGCCGGCCCCAGATCCGCACCATCTCGCCCAGCGCGGCCTTGGCCGCGCCGCCCGGGACCTTCGGCGCCACCGCGTCGTCGGACTGCCGCGCCTCGAAGACCAGCGCCGAGACGCAGGCCGCCAGCTCGGCCGGGGTCAGGCCCTCCCAGACCTTGGCCCGCAGGCACTCGGAGGCCAGCAGGTCCAGTTCGCCGTAGAGCCGCGCCAGCCGCCGGCCGTGCTCGGTGACCTCGTCCTCGCGCAGGTAGTCCAGCTCCGTCAGCAGGGCGTGGATGCGGTCGAAGGTCCGCGCGATGGTGTTGGTGCGCCCCTCGATCCGCCGCTCCAGCTGCTTGGTGTCGCGCTGCAGCCGGTGGAAGCGCTCCGCCCAGCGGGCGTGGTCCTCCCGCTCGTCGCAGCCGTGGCAGGGGTGCGCCCGCAGCTCGGCGCGCAGCCGCGCGATCTCGCGGTCGTCGGCCGCCGCCGCCCGGCCGCGCTGGTGCCGGTCCGGGACCAGGTGCCCGGCCTTGGTGCGCAGCGCCGAGGCCAGGTCCCGGCGGGACTGCGGGGAGCGGGCGTTGAAGGTCTTGGGGATCCGCATCCGGTCCAGCGCCTCCACCGGCACCGGGAAGTCGATCGCCGCCAGCCGCTTGACCTGCCGCTCGGCCGTCAGCACCAGCGGGCGGGGGCCCTCCTGGTACTCGTACCCGCGGTGGCCGTTGGAACGGCCGCCGGGCACGCCCGGGTCCAGCACCAGCGCCAGCCCGGCGAACTTGCCGGTGGGGACGTGGATGACGTCGCCCGGCTTCAGCTTCTCCAGCGAGGCGGCGGCCTGCGCCCGGCGCTGCGCCGCGCCCTGCTTGGCCAGCTCCGTCTCGCGGTCCTTGAGGTCCCGGCGCAGCTGGGCGTACTGCGCGAAGTCGCCGAGGTGGCAGGTCATGCCCTCCCGGTAGCCCTCCAGGCCTTCCTCGTTGCGCTGGACCTGCCGGGAGATGCCGACCACCGAGCGGTCCGCCTGGAACTGCGCGAAGGAGGTCTCCAGCAGCTCGCGCGAGCGGTGCCGGCCGAACTGCTGGACCAGGTTGACGGCCATGTTGTACGAGGGCTTGAAGCTGGAGCGCAGCGGGTACGTGCGGGTGCCCGCCAGGCCCGCGAGGGCGCCCGGGTCCATACCGCGCTGCCACAGGACCACCGCGTGGCCCTCGACGTCGATGCCGCGGCGGCCGGCCCGGCCGGTGAGCTGGGTGTACTCGCCGGGGGTGATGTCGGCGTGCTGTTCGCCGTTCCACTTGACCAGCTTCTCGAGGATCACCGTGCGGGCGGGCATGTTGATGCCCAGCGCCAGGGTCTCGGTGGCGAACACGGCCTTGACCAGGCCGCGGACGAACAGCTCCTCCACGACCTCCTTGAAGGTCGGCAGCATGCCGGCGTGGTGCGCGGCGATGCCCCGCTCCAGGCCCTCCAGCCACTCGTAGTACCCGAGGACGTGCAGGTCCTCCGGCGGGATGGAGGCGGTCCGCTGCTCGACGATCTCGCGGACCTTGAGGCGGCCCTCTTCGTCGTTGAGCCGCAGGCCGGCGTACAGGCACTGCTGGACGGCGGCCTCGCAGCCGGCCCGGCTGAAGATGAAGGTGATGGCGGGCAGCAGGCCTTCATTGTCCAGGCGCTCGATCACCTCGGGGCGGCCCGGGGTCCAGATCCGGTTGCGGGAGCGGCGCTCGCGCTCGCGGTCGGCCTCCCGGACCATCTTGCCGCGCCGGCGGTCCTTCGGGTTGTACGTGCGGCTGTTCTCCATGCGGGCCATGCGCAGCAGGTCCGGGTTGACCTCGCGGCGGGCGGAGCCGCGGCCGCCGTGGTCGCTCTCCTCCTCGAAGAGGTCGTAGATCCGGCGCCCGGCCATGACGTGCTGCCACAGCGGGACCGGCCGCTCCTCGGAGACGATCACCTCGGTGTCGCCGCGGACGGTGTCCAGCCAGTCGCCGAACTCCTCCGCGTTGGAGACCGTGGCGGAGAGCGAGACCAGGGTCACCGACTCGGGCAGGTGGATGATCACCTCTTCCCAGACGGCGCCGCGGAACCGGTCGGAGAGGTAGTGCACCTCGTCCATCACGACGTAGCCCAGGCCCAGCAGCGACTGCGAGCCGGCGTAGAGCATGTTCCGCAGCACCTCGGTGGTCATGACCACGATGGGCGCGTCGGAGTTGACGCTGTTGTCGCCGGTGAGCAGGCCGACCTTGTCGGCGCCGTAGCGCTTGACCAGGTCGGCGTACTTCTGGTTCGAGAGCGCCTTGATGGGCGTGGTGTAGAAGCACTTGCGGCCCTGGCGGAGGGCGAGGTGCACGGCGAACTCGCCGACGATCGTCTTGCCGGAGCCGGTGGGCGCGGCCACCAGTACGCCCTTGCCGGCCTCCAGGGCCCGGCAGGCCTCGATCTGGAAGGGGTCCAGCCCGAACTCGTACAGCTCGCGGAAGGGGGCCAGCGCAGTGGCCTCCTCGGCGGCGCGGATCCGGGCAGCGGCGTACCGCTCGGCGGGTGAGAGGTCCTCTGTCATCTTGCCTCCGAGCCTACCCGGCAGGTCTGACACCAGTCGCGATCTTTATCGAAAGCGGAATGGAACGCCGAAGCGGCCGGTGCGCGTGCTGCGCTCCGGCCGCCGTGCTACCCGGTCAGGTGGCGTCGTCGTAGCCGTTCAGCCGGTGCCGGCCGCCGTCGGACTGCTCCGGCAGGGCCGCAACCGGAACCACCGGCTCGATCGCCTCCGGGGTCAGGTCCAGGTCGGAGGCCTCGTCGTCGCCGGGCCCCTCGGCCGCGCGCTTGGCCTTGCGCCGGTCGTTGAGGAGCGCGACGCCGGTGGCGACGAAGTAGAGCACCCAGATCGGCGCCGACAGCGCCAGCATGCTGATCGGCTCGGTGCTGGGGGTGGCCACCGCCGCGAAGACGGTGATGCCGAGGATCATGCCCCGCCACCAGCCGAGCATCCGCTTGCCGGTGAGCACGCCGCCGAAGTTCAGCAGCACCAGCAGCAGCGGCATCTCGAAGGAGAGGCCGAAGACCACGACCATGCGCGTGATCAGGTCCAGCAGGTCGTCCAGCGGCAGCTGGTTGTCCAGGTCCGCGGGCGACAGGCTGATCATGGCCTTCGCCATGGTCGGCAGCGTCTTGTACGCGAAGAAGCCGCCGGCCAGGAACAGCGGGAAGCCCGCCGCCACGAAGGACAGCGCGTACTTCTTCTCCGAGCGGTGCAGGCCCGGGGCGACGAAGGCCCACAGCTGGTACAGCCAGATCGGCGAGGCCAGGCTCACACCGGCCATCAGGGAGACCTTCAGCGCCAGGGTGAAGGGCGTGAGCAGGCCGTTGAGCACGATCCGGGCGCAGGTGCCGTCCCGCTGGTGGGCCAGCTCGGAGAAGGTCGACTCGCACCCGACGGCCTTGAGGATCGGGTTCGTGAAGAACTCGATGATCCCCCGGTAGTAGAAGGCCGCGACGACGGTGACGACGACGATCGCCAGCAGCGCCTTGGCCAGCCGGTTCCGGAGCTCACGCAGGTGCTCGACGAGGGGCATCCGCCCCTCGGGGTCCTTCTCCTGCTTGCGGGCAGACTTGAGCAACCCACGTCCTCATCTCGTGCGGCAGTACGTCTCCGGTGCGACGCCTGCGTATGGCCCGGTCCGGCGCTGCGGTGAGCGCCGGGAAAGTGTCAGCGCTGGGTGGAGTCGGTCGGCTCGGCGACCGGACGCGCGCTGCTGACGTCGCCGGGCGCGGCCTGGATGGTGCGCGGGGCGGCCGGCTGGTCCTGCGGCTCGGGGGCCGGGCCGGTGGGCGCGGTCGGCTGGCCCTCGGACTTCATCGCCTTGGCCTCGCTCTTGAGGATGCGGGCGGACTTGCCCAGGGACCGAGCCATGTCCGGAAGCTTCTTCGCGCCAAACAGCAGGATGATGACGACGAGGATGAGGACGATCTCGGGTGCGCCGAGCCTTCCAAACATAAGCGGTACCTTCTCACGGAGGCGGCGGGTCGGGCTGTCTCTACCGGTCGGACGGGTGTCCGACCTGCTGGCTGGCAGTGATCGTAACCGCCGAGTGCGAACGCGGTGCAACGCCCGCGCGTACTCCCGGTGGCGCCCCTGCCGGTGCTTGGGGGTCCCTCCGGACGGAGTCTGGAGGAGGGCCGCAGCCTCCGACAATACCCCGGTCTCCTCAAAGGGAGGAGACCGCGGTGCCGCTACGAAATCCGGCCGCCCGCGCGGGCGAGTCCGGTCGCCGCCTGCTCCAGCTCCCCCGCGGCCCCGGAGATGCGCCGGCTCGCGTCCTCGACCTGGACGGCGAGCCGCCTGACCTCCACGTACACGCGCAGGGCGAGGACGGCCAGCACCGTCAGTCCGAGGAATCCCAGGGCAATCGCGAGCATCGGCCACACCATGCCGTGAGCCTAGCCGCTGCCCGGCACACCCCGACCACGCCCCGACCGGGTGCCGAGGACACCGGGGCGGCCCTCAGACGCTGCGCAGGGTCCGCACCCCGCCGCCGGTCAGCAGCTCCACGATCCGCTCCCCGGCGGGCTTGCGCACCGCGACCCCGCACTCGGGGCAGGTGAACGAGTAGAAGGTGCTGCGCCGGCTGCCGCCGATGGCCAGCCGCAGCTCCCCCGGCGCCAGCTCGAAGCGGGCCCGGCAGTCCGGGCAGGCGGCCTTGAACTGGACCGGCGGGCCGTCCGTGAACGGCCCGGCCGCCATCGTCGTCCCCGTCATCCCCGGTGTCATGCGCGGCTCCCCCTCGCTCTGGTCCCTCGTCCGCTCAGTGCTGCGCCTCGTACGCCGCCAGCGCCTCGCGGGCCGCCTGCCGGGCGCTGTCGGCCAGCTCCCCGGGCGCCACGATCCGGCCGTCCCGGCCCAGCCGCAGCCCCAGTCGGCGCAGCGAGGCCGGGTCCGGGGTGCGCAGGGTGATCCGCAGCCCGCCCTCGGGCAGCTCCTGCGCGCTGTCGTGCGGGTAGTACTCCGCGACCCATCGCCCGCCGGGGCCCACCTCGACCACCACCTCCGGGTCCCCGGCCGAGGGCTGCACCAGCCCCTCGGACAGGTCCCGGGGCTCGATCGCCGGCGGCTCGGCCCGCTCGTCGAGCAGCCGGATCTCGGCCACCCGGTCCAGCCGGAAGGTCCGGCGGGCCTCCGACAGGTGGCACCAGCCCTCCAGGTAGGTGTGCCCCACCGCGAACAGCCGGATCGGGTCCACCTCGCGCTCGGTCAGCTCGTCCCGGGCCGGGGAGTAGTACCGCAGCCACAGCCGGCGCCGCTCCGAGATCGCCCGGTCGACGTCCGCGAAGACCCCGCCCTCGGACTCGAAGGTGACCGACAGCCGGGCGCTGGCGCCGGCCGCCTCACCGGCCGCGGCCTCCAGCTTCGCGGTGGCGCGCAGCAGCGCGTCGCGGTCGCTCTCCCGCAGCCCCGGCAGGGTCGCCACCGCGCGGGCGGCCACCAGCAGGGCGGTGGCCTCGTCGGCGGCCAGCCGCAGCGGCTCGGCGGTGGACTCCCCCGACGCGTCGGGGTTGCGCCACCAGATGCGCTCCCCGTCGGTGTCGATGTCCAGCAGGTCCCCGCCCCGGAAGCTGGTGCCGCACATGGGCAGCACGTCCAGGTCGGAGATCAGCTCGTCCTCGCTGATGCCGAAGGCCCGCGCGACGTCCGCGATCCGCGCCCCCGGGCGCTCGCGCAGGTACGTGACGAGCGACAGCATGCGGCGCGTCTGGTCGATGGCGTTGGCGGCCATGTCGTACGTATCCCCCTCAGCCCTTGGCCACGGCGCGCAGCCGGTCCACCACGTCGGCCCGCAGGTCCGCGGGCTCCAGCACGATCACGTCCGGCCCGAACTCCACCAGCCAGGCGTCCAGACCGTGTCCGTACGGGATCTCCAGCTCGTCCCAGCCGGCCTCGCCCTCGCGGACGGCGGTCGCCCGGGCCCGCAGCGGGTACCCAGCGCCCTGGCGCAGCCGGATCCGCGCCGAGCGGTCCGCGGTCTCCCCGGCCCAGCCGGCGACCGTCTCGCGCACCGTCACCACGTCCGGCACCTCGGCGGTGTAGGCGCCCGCCCGCGAGCGGACCTTGCCGGTGATCCGGGAGAGCCGGAAGACCCGCTCCGCGCCCCGCTCCCGGTCCCAGCCGGCCAGGTACCACTGGCCGCGCCAGCACTCCAGCGCCCAGGGCTCCACCTGGCGCGGCTCGGGGCGCACGGCGTTGGACTTGCGGTAGTCGAAGGTGACCGGCCGCCGGTCGCGGCAGGCCAGCATCAGCGGCTCGAAGGCCGCCTCGTGCACCGGGATGCGCGGTTCGATCGCGCTGTGCTGGCCCTCGTCGGGCTCGCCGGCCTCGGGCATCCCGCCGGCTCGCAGCTTCTGCAGGGCGCCGCTGGCCGCCCCGGCGAGCCGGGCCTGCTGCCAGACCTTCGCCGCGAGCCCGAGGGCCGCGGCCTCCTCGGCGTCCAGCGCGACCGGCGGCAGCCGGTTGCGGTCCCGGCGGGCCAGGTAGCCGGTCTCGCCGTCCAGGGCCTCGACCGTCTCGATCACCAGGCCGAGTTCGCGCAGGTCGTCCTTGTCGCGCTCGAACATCCGGTTGAAGGAGTCGTCGTTGCCCGCCTCCATGTAAGCCTCGATGGAGCCGCGCAGTTCCCGCTTGCTCAACGGCCGGCGGGTGCCGAGCAGACACAGTGCCAGATTCATCAGCCGCTCGGCCTTGGCAATCGCCACGACGCCCCTCGCCCCTCTCATCGTGCTTGTGACCGTGACCGTACCGCCCCGGCGGTCCCGGACAAAAGCGAGGGACCCCCGCCGTCCGGCAGGGGTCCCCGACTGATCGCGTTCGGACGGATCAGACGCCCATCAGGTCGCAGACGAAGATCAGCGTCTCGCCCGGGGCGATGGCGCTGCCCGCACCGCGGTCGCCGTACGCCAGGTGCGCCGGGATGGTCAGCTTGCGCCGGCCGCCGACCTTCATGCCCTGGACGCCCTGGTCCCAGCCGGAGATGACCTGGCCGACGCCGAGCTGGAAGCGCAGCGGGGCGCCCCGGCCGTAGGACGAGTCGAACTCCTCGCCGGTGGAGAAGGCCACGCCCACGTAGTGGACGGCGACCATGGCGCCCTTGGTGGCCTCCGCGCCGTCACCGACGACGATGTCCTCGATGACGAGGTCGGTCGGGGCCGGGCCCTCGGGGAAGTCGATCTCGGGCTTCTCGATGCTCACTGCAATTGCTCCTCAAACTTACGAACTGGGCAACCGGGACAGTCTTACATCCCCGGGCCGGTCTCACATGACGGTGAGGATGTCCAGGCTGAAGACGAGGGTGGAGTTCGCCGGAATGCCGTTCGACTCCTTGTCGCCCAGACCCTGGTCCGGCGGGATGACCAGCAGGATGCGGCTGCCGGCCTTCTTGCCCACGATGCCGTCCTTGAGGCCCTTGAGCGTCAGCTGGCCCAGCGGGAAGGTGGCGGTCTTGCCCGCGGTGTAGGTGCTGTCGAACGGCTTGCCGTCCTTCCACAGCTTGCCCACGTAGCTCACCACGACGGTGTCGGTCGCCTTCACCACCGGGCCGGTGCCCTCGATGACGTAGTTCGACACGAGCTTCTTCGGCGCGTCGCCCTTGGGCACGTCCAGCGTCGGGGCCTTGCCGTCGGTGTTGGTGCCGACCTGCGGGAGCGCCTTGTCGTCCTGCGCCACGGTCTTGCCGGTGGCCGAGGCCGGGATGGACTTGCCCTTGACCACGTCCACCACGAACACGAGCGTGGCGTTCGGCTTGATGTCGCCCTGGCCCTGCGCGCCGTAACCGAGGTCCGGCGGGATCACCAGCTCGACGCGGCTGCCGACCTTCTGGCCCTCCAGGCCCTGGTCCCAGCCCTTGATGACGCTGCCGGCGCCCAGGGTCAGCTGGAAGGTCTGGCCCCGGTCGAAGCTGTTGTCGAAGGGCTTGTCGCCGTCCCAGGCCTGACCGAGGTAGTTCACATCGGCCGCGTCGCCCTTCTTCAGCGCCGGACCCTTGCCCTCGCTGAGGACGACCACCTTGAGGGACTTGGGCGGCTCGCCCACACCCTTGGCGAGGGTCGGCTTCTCTCCGAACTTGGCACCGGCGGTGATGGCCGGCACCCCGTTCTTCGACTGGACGGAGTCGGAGCCCTTGTCGTCGTCCCCGCACGCCGCTGTGGACAGCAGCAGGAGCGGGACGACCAGCAGGCCGGCAAGTCGGCGCACGTGTTCCTCAGATCTCTAACGGCACATCGGTCGCCGCCACTCTAAGGCGTGGAAGGGGCCCCGTACGAGAACGTACGGGGCCCCGCCTCACGTCACACCGCTGCACCGCCCGGATCACATACCGGCGATGAGCTTCTCCACCCGGTCGTCCACCGACCGGAACGGGTCCTTGCACAGCACGGTCCGCTGCGCCTGGTCGTTGAGCTTGAGGTGCACCCAGTCGACGGTGAAGTCCCGCCGCTGCTCCTGCGCCCGGCGGATGAAGTCGCCGCGCAGCCGGGCCCGAGTGGTCTGCGGGGGCACCGACTTGCCCTCGAAGATCTTCAGGTCGTTGCAGATGCGCGCCGCCTGGCCCTTGCGCTCCAGCAGGTAGTACAGGCCCCTGCGCCGGTGGATGTCGTGGTAGGCGAGGTCTATCTGGGCGACCCGCGGGTTCGACATCGTCATGTTGTGCTTGGCGCGGTACCGCTCGATCAGCTGGTACTTCATGACCCAGTCGATCTCGGTGCCGATCCGGTCCAGGTCCTGCGCCTCGATGGCGTCCAGGGTCCGGCCCCACAGCTCCAGCACCTGCTCGACGGTGCCGGTGCGGATGCCCCGGCGCTCGACGAAGTCCACGGCCTTGTCGTAGTACTCGCGCTGGATCTCCAGCGCCGAGGCCTCCCGGCCGCTGGCGAGGCGGACCTTGCGCTGGCCGGTGATGTCGTGGCTGACCTCGCGGATGGCCCGGATCGGGTTCTCCAGGGTCAGGTCCCGCATCACCGTGCCGGCCTCGATCATCCGCAGCACCAGGTCGGTGGCCCCGACCTTCAGCAGCATCGTGGTCTCGGACATGTTCGAGTCGCCCACGATGACGTGCAGCCGGCGGTACCGCTCGGCGTCCGCGTGCGGCTCGTCGCGCGTGTTGATGATCGGACGCGAGCGGGTGGTCGCCGAGCTGACGCCCTCCCAGATGTGCTCCGCCCGCTGGCTGACGCAGTACACGGCGCCCCGCGGGGTCTGGAGGACCTTGCCCGCGCCGCAGATCAGCTGCCGCGTCACCAGGAACGGAATCAGAATGTCCGCCAGCCGGGAGAATTCGCCGTGCCGGGCCACCAGATAGTTCTCGTGGCAGCCGTACGAGTTCCCGGCGGAGTCGGTGTTGTTCTTGAAGAGATAGACGTCGCCCGCGATTCCCTCCTCGTGCAGGCGGCGCTCGGCGTCCACCAGCAGACCCTCGAGAATGCGCTCGCCGGCCTTGTCGTGGGTGACCAGTTCGGTCACGTTGTCGCATTCGGGAGTTGCGTATTCCGGATGCGAACCCACGTCGAGATACAGGCGGGCGCCGTTCCGCAGGAAGACATTGCTACTGCGGCCCCATGACACGACACGGCGGAAGAGGTAGCGCGCCACTTCGTCAGGAGACAGTCGGCGCTGTCCCCTGAACGTGCACGTGACGCCGTACTCGTTCTCCAGCCCGAAAATGCGGCGGTCCATGACTGAACATTACGCCTTCTGCCCTGCTCGCAAACCGGGTTCGACGTCGCCGTTTCGATCATTTTCGGATGAGCCCGCCACCGGGACGCTGCGACCGGCCCCTTCCAGCACCCTCTGAGTGCCCGTCAGCACCGCCAGGGCAAGCGCCCCGCCGGCCGCCGCCACCGCGAAACTCGCCGCCGTGCCCCACTGCTCCACCACCGGCCCGGCCGCCGCCGTGCCGATCGCGGCGCCCACGCCGAAGAAGGTCACCAGCCACGAGAACGCCTCGGTCACCGTGCCCACCGGGGCGTGCCGGTCCACCACCACGAAGGCACAGGCCAGACACGGCGCCAGGAACACGCCCGCCAGCGCCGCCAGCGCGTACATGACCACCGGACCGGGGGTCAGCAGCAGCGGCAGGTAGCACAGCGCCAGCAGCGCCACCAGCGCGCGCAGCCGCCGCTCGGGGGTGCCCGCCCACTGCCGGGCCCCGTAGAACACGCCGCCTATCAGGGCGCCCAGCCCCAGGGCCGCCATCAGCCAGCCGTACACCGACTGGTCGCCGTGGTCGTCCGCGTACGCCACCCCGGCCACGCTGATCGAACCGAGCGCCGAGCCCACGAAGAAGAACGCCGCCAGCAGGGCCAGCAGCCCCTTCGAGCGCAGCGCGCCCAGCCAGTGCGCCTCCCGCGGTTCGGACCGCCAGCGCCGGGCCGGCTCCGAGGTCACCACGGCCAGCGCGCCCAGCACGCCCAGCAGGTTGATCACCATCAGGGCGGCGGCCGGCGACCAGAGCGCCACCAGCACCGTCACCAGCAGCGGACCGACCGTGTACATGATCTCCTGGGCCACCGCGTCCATCGCGTAGGCCGCGTGCACCTGCTCCTGGCGGCCGCCCAGCACGCTCGGCCACAGGGCCCGCAGCCCGCCCTCCAGCGGGGGCGTGAACAGACCCGCCACCACCGCCGCGGCGTACGACAGCACCAGCGAACCGGTCCCGCTCAGCGCGAGCACGCACATCGCCAGCGCCGAGACCAGCGCCGCCGGCAGCTGGATCCGCGGCTGGCCGTACAGGTCCACCGCCCGGCCCAGCAGCGGCTGGCCCGCCGCGGTGGCCAGGCCGTACACCGCCGCCAGGGCACCCGCCAGCGTGTAGCTGCCGCCCTCGGCCCGGATGAACAGGACGATCGCGATGTTCGCGGTGGCGGTGGGCAGCCGGCCCACCAGCGTGCCCGTCAGCAGCCGCGCCGCGTGCCGGGTCCTGAGCAACTGCGCGTACCCCGCGCCTGCCGCCGCCATGATCCGTCCCTTCCGCCCGGCGCCCCCGGGGTTTTACGTATAACTTCGACAGTCATACGTACCATGGCCACAGCCGCGGGTCCACTCCGCACACCACCCGACCAGGCATTTCGGAGGCTGAACGTGACGAGGCCCACCAGCCGGGACGTGGCGCGCGCCGCCGGCGTCTCCCAGGCCACCGTCTCCCTCGTACTCGGCGACAAATGGACCGGCCGCGTCTCCGAGCGCACCGCCGACCTCGTCCGCGCCGCCGCCCAGGACCTCGGCTACCGCCCCAACCTCGCCGCCCGCAGCCTGCGCACCGGTTCCACCCGCACGGCCCTCCTGGTCGTCCCCGCCCTCACCAACGAGTTCTTCGCCCGCGTCTACACCGGCGCCGCCCGCGTCTCCGCCGCCCACGACTTCGGCGTCGTCCTCTACCCCTCCCCCGACGGCACCGGCCCCGCCCGGGACCCCTTCCCCTCCGCCCGCGCAGCCCTGGACGGGGTCATCGCCTCCTCCATGGCCGCCGACGCACTCGAAGGCATCAAGGGCGCCGACCTCCCCCTCGTCATGATCGACAGCGACCCCGCCGCCGAGGGCGCCGCCGCCCACGTCAACCTCGCCATCGCCGACGGCACCCGCACCGCCGCCCACCACCTGCTCGGCCTCGGCCACCGGCGCTTCCTGCACCTCGCCTCGGCCATCGACTCCTGGACCTTCGAGGTCCGCGCCCGCACCCTCGCCGCCACCCTCGCCGCGCACGGGGGCACCACCCTGCGCAGGACCACCGCACCCCTCACCGTCGCCGCCGGGCTGACCGCCGCCGAAGCCGCCCTCGCCGACCCCGCCGACCGGCCCACCGCCATCGTCTGCGACGACGACATCCTCGCCGCCGGCGCCTGCAAGGCCGCCCGCCGCCTGGGGCTGCGCGTCCCCGACGACCTCTCCGTCACCGGCTTCGACGACCTCTCGCTGGCCACCGCCGTGGAACCGGAGCTCACCACCGTCCGGCTGCCCGCCGAGCAGGTCGGCGAAGACGGCATGAACGCCCTCCTCGCCGTCCTCGACGGCCGCACCTGGACCGGCCCCGAACTCCCCGTGGAACTCGTGGTCCGCGGCTCCACCGCCCCCGCACCCTGACACGACGGTGCCCCCGGCCGTGGACCACGGCCGGGGGCACCACCTCACGCTCCGGGGACTACGCGCCGTCCTCCGGGTCCTCGTCCTTCGACACCGCGTCCGCCTGCGCCTCGGCGGGCACCACCGGCTCCAGCAGCCGCTCCAGCTGCCGGCCCCGGATCCGCTTGAACTTCCGCTGCTGGGTCCGCGTCCGGTCCAGCACCGCGACCTCCAGCCGGTCCGCGGGGATCTCCCGGTCCGCGCCGTTGGCCTGGTTCGACAGCGCCTGCACCGCCAGCTTCAGCGCCTCCGGGAGGGTCATCCCGTCCTGGTGCCGCTGGTCCAGGTAGGTGCTGATCTGCTCGGCGTTGCCGCCGACCGCGACCGAGCCGTGCTCGTCCACGATCGAACCGTCGTGCGGCAGCCGGTAGATCTGGTCGCCCGCGGCCGTCGCACCGACCTCGGCGACCACCAGCTCGACCTCGTAGGGCTTCTCCGCGGCACTCGAGAAGATCGTGCCGAGGGTCTGCGCGTAGACGTTCGCCAGCCCACGGGCCGTCACGTCGTCGCGGTCGTACGTGTACCCGCGGAGGTCGGCGTACCGGACGCCGCCGATCCGGAGGTTCTCGTACTCGTTGTACTTGCCGGCGGCCGCGAAGCCGATCCGGTCGTAGATCTCGCTGAACTTGTGCAGCGCACGGGACGGGTTCTCACCGACGAACACAATGCCGTCGGCGTACTGCAGCACGACAAGGCTGCGGCCGCGGGCGATGCCCTTGCGGGCGTACTCCGCCCGGTCGGCCATGGCCTGCTGGGGTGACACATAGAACGGCGTCGACACCGGCTATCCGTCCCTTCCTTCTCTGTGACGCATAACAGTGACGAGTGATCAGAGCAGCGCGGCGCGCGGCCCGTCGGGCTGTTCCAGCCGCTTGTCGGTGATCTTGCGGGCGAGCGCCGAGGACTCGTCGTCGGTGAGCCGGCGGAAGCCCTCGTCCGTGATGACGGTCACGATCGGGTAGATGTGGCGGTACAGGTCCGGGCCGCCGGTGGCGGAGTCGTCGTCGGCCGCGTCGTACAGCGCCTGCACGACGAGGGTGGTGGCCTGTTCCTCCGTCAGGTCGTTGCGGTAGAGCTTCTTCATCGAGCCGCGGGCGAAGATCGAGCCGGAGCCGGTGGCGGCGTAGCCGTGCTCCTCGGAGCGGCCGCCGGTGACGTCGTACGAGAAGATCCGGCCCTTCTCCTTGCCCTCGTCCCAGCCGGCGAAGAGCGGCACCACGGCCAGGCCCTGCATGGCCATGCCGAGGTTGGAGCGGATCATCGTGGACAGGCGGTTGGCCTTGCCCTCGAGGGAGAGGGTGGCGCCCTCCACCTTCTCGAAGTGCTCCAGCTCCAGCTGGAAGAGCTTGACCATCTCGACGGCCAGGCCGGCCGTACCCGCGATGCCCACCGCGGAGTACTCGTCGGCCGGGAAGACCTTCTCGATGTCGCGCTGGGCGATCATGTTGCCCATGGTGGCGCGCCGGTCACCGGCGAGCACCACCCCGTCGGGGAAGGTCGCGGCCACGATGGTCGTGCCGTGCGGCGCCTCGACGACCCCCTCCGGCAGCTTCCGGTTCCCCGGCAGCAGCTCGGGCGAATGGCTCCCCAGGAAGTCGTAGAACGACGACGACCCCGGCGTCAGGAAGGCCGCCGGTAGACGCCCTGTGCTTCGAGTGTTGGCTTCCACAGGTTTCCTTCCAGTAAGCGGCTGCACGCCTTGTGACGTCCGGCCGTTCCGTGAACCGATCCCGGCCGGTGCGGCAGGCGGAGCCCGGTACGTCTCGGACCCTACCCCTGCCGCGCCCGTGATCCACATGCTCCGGGGGAACCGTCCGCGGGCGGTTCCTGAGCCCGGTGGGCGGGTGCGGCCGGACGGCACGGATCGCCTCGCCCGTGCCGCCCGAAACCCGCCCTGGACCTTCGATCCGAAGGTCGAACCGGTCTACTGACCGCCCTTTTGCACGAAGCTCCGCACGAAGTCCTCGGCGTTCTCCTCGAGCACGTCGTCGATCTCGTCGAGGACGGAGTCGACGTCGTCGGAGAGCTTCTCCTGGCGCTCCTTGAGGTCGGAGCTGGTCTCGGCCGCGGTCTCCTCGACCTCCTCGGTCGAATGCGTGGCCTTCTGCTGTCCGCCGCCGGTGTCCTTGGTCGCCATGTCTACCTCACCCCGCTACTCGGTTCGAGATCTCAAGATCAGACCTTATGCCGGACCCTACAAGGAGGGTCGGCATTCGTCCTCGCACTTTCTCAACGTCCGGGTACTGATTCCATGATTCCCGGACGAGGGGTACTTCAGCCGCCCGAGAGGACCCGGACCAGATCCTCCGCCGTACGGCAGCGGTCCAGGAGTTCCTTGACGTGGTTGCGGGTACCCCGGAGGGGTTCCAGGGTGGGGACCCGCTGGAGGGAGTCCCGGCCGGGCAGGTCGAAGATCACCGAGTCCCAGGAGGCGGCCGCGACGTCGTCCGCGTACTGCTCCAGGCAGCGGCCCCGGAAATAGGCCCTGGTGTCCTCCGGAGGCTTCGCCTCGGCGCGTTCCACCGCCTCCTCGGTCAGGAGCCGCTGCATCTTCCCGCGGGCCACCAGACGGTTGTACAGGCCCTTGTCGGGCCGTACGTCGGAGTACTGGAGGTCGACCAGGTGCAGCCGGGCCGCGTCCCACTCGAGCCCGTCCCGCCGCCGGTAGCCCTCCAGGATCTCCCGCTTGGCGATCCAGTCCAGCTCTCCCGAGAGGCTCATCGGGTCGCTCTCCAGCCGCCCCAGCACGTCCTCCCAGCGGGACAGGACGTCCTTGGTCTGCTCGTCCGCATCGGAACCGAAGCGTTCCTCGACGTACTTGCGGGCGAGTTCGTAGTACTCCATCTGCAGTTGGACCGCGGTGAGCGTGCGCCCGCTGCGGAGCGTGATGAGGTGCTGCAGGTCGGGGTCGTGGGAGACCTGGTGCAGGGTGCGCACCGGCTGGTCCACGGCCAGGTCCACGGAGATGTAGTTGTCCTCGATCATGGACAGCACCAGCGCGGTGGTGCCCAGCTTGAGGTAGGTGGAGATCTCGGAGAGGTTGGCGTCCCCGATGATCACGTGCAGCCGGCGGTACTTCTCGGCGTCGGCGTGCGGTTCGTCGCGGGTGTTGATGATGGGGCGCTTGAGGGTGGTCTCGAGGCCCACCTCGACCTCGAAGTAGTCCGCGCGCTGGCTGATCTGGAAGCCGTGCTCGCGGCCGTCCTGGCCGATGCCGACCCGGCCGGCGCCGGTGACCACCTGGCGGCTGACGAAGAAGGGCGTCAGGTGGCGCACGATGTCCGAGAAGGCGGTCTCCCGCTTCATCAGGTAGTTCTCGTGCGTGCCGTAGGAGGCGCCCTTGTTGTCGGTGTTGTTCTTGTAGAGGTGGATCGGCTGGGCGCCGGGGAGCTGTGCGGCCCGCTCGGCGGCCTCGGCCATGATCCGCTCGCCGGCCTTGTCCCAGAGGACGGCGTCGCGCGGGTTGGTGATCTCCGGCGAGCTGTACTCGGGGTGGGCGTGGTCGACGTAGAGCCGGGCGCCGTTGGTGAGGATGACATTGGCCAGGCCGATGTCCTCGTCGGTGAGCTGGCTGCTGTCGGCGGCCTCGCGGGCGAGGTCGAAGCCTCGTGCGTCCCGCAGCGGGTTCTCCTCCTCGAAGTCCCAGCGGGCGCGTCGCGCCCGGTGCATCGCCGCCGCGTACGCGTTGACGATCTGGGACGAGGTGAGCATGGCATTGGCGTTCGGGTGGCCGGGGACGGAGATCCCGTACTCCGTCTCGATCCCCATTACTCGCCGTACGGTCATGCGGCCCTCCTTGCCCGGCGGCGCTCCCCTTCCGGGAGCGGCGCTCAAGTACCGCTGGTGCTCCGGTGCGTGTGCGGTGCCCGTCCCCGCACTGCGCGACCGGCGGTACCGATGAGCCTAGAACGGCTCCGCGCTGGTGGGGAGATCATTTCAGTCATTGCCGGTGGCCGGGTTCTCGGCGGGCGAGCGAACGGCCGGAAAGCAGTCGGCTGCGGGTGCCCCCGGAAGGGCTCCCGCAGCCGCCCTGTTTTTCAGAGGTACTGACCGGTGTTGGCCACCGTGTCGATGGAGCGTCCGGTGTCCGCGCCCTGCTTTCCGGTGACGAGCGTGCGGATGAACACGATCCGCTCGCCCTTCTTTCCGGAGATCCGGGCCCAGTCGTCCGGGTTGGTGGTGTTGGGCAGGTCTTCGTTCTCCTTGAACTCGTCCACGCAAGCCTGGAGGAGGTGGGAGACCCGGAGGCCCTTTTGGTTGTGGTCGAGGAAGTTCTTGATCGCCATCTTCTTGGCCCGGTCCACGATGTTCTGGATCATGGCGCCGGAGTTGAAGTCCTTGAAGTACAGGACTTCCTTGTCGCCGTTGGCGTACGTGACTTCGAGGAAGCGGTTCTCCTCGGACTCGGCGTACATCTGCTCGACGACGGTCTGGATCATGCTGGCGACCGCGACCTGGGGCGAGCCCTGGTGTTCGGCGAGGTCGTCGGTGTGCAGCGGCAGCGAGGCCTTGAGGTACTTGGCGAAGATGTCCTTCGCCGCCTCGGCGTCGGGGCGCTCGATCTTGATCTTCACGTCGAGCCGGCCGGGGCGCAGGATGGCCGGGTCGATCATGTCCTCGCGGTTGGAGGCGCCGATGACGATGACGTTCTCCAGGCCCTCCACACCGTCGATCTCGGCGAGCAGCTGGGGGACGATGGTGTTCTCCACGTCCGAGCTGACGCCGGATCCGCGGGTGCGGAAGAGGGATTCCATCTCGTCGAAGAAGACGATGACGGGGGTGCCCTCGCTGGCCTTCTCCCTCGCACGCTGGAAGACGAGGCGGATGTGCCGCTCGGTCTCGCCGACGTACTTGTTGAGGAGTTCGGGGCCCTTGATGTTCAGGAAGTACGACTTCCCGGCGGCCTTTCCGGTCGCCTCGGCGACCTTCTTGGCAAGGGAGTTGGCGACGGCCTTGGCGATGAGCGTCTTGCCGCAGCCGGGCGGGCCGTAGAGCAGGATGCCCTTCGGCGGCCGCAGTTCGTGCTCCTTGAAGAGGTCGGGGTAGAGGTACGGGAGCTCGACCGCGTCGCGGATCAGCTCGATCTGGTCGCCCAGACCGCCGATCTTGTCGTAGTCGATGTCGGGGACCTCTTCGAGGACGAGCTCTTCGACCTCGCTCTTGGGGACCACTTCGTAGACGTAGCCGGAGCGCGGTTCGAGCAGCAGGGCGTCGCCGGGGCGGATGGTGATGTCCAGGAGCGGCTCGGCGAGCCTCACCACCCTCTCCTCGTCGGTGTGCCCGACCACCAGGGCGCGCTCGCCGTCCTCGAGGATCTCCTTGAGGGTGACGATGTCCCCGGCCCGCTCGAATTCCATGGCCTCGACCACGTTGAGCGCTTCGTTGAGCATGACCTCCTGGCCGCGCCTGAGGTCTTCAGGGTCGACGCTGGGGCTGACGTTCACCCGGAGCTTGCGGCCCCCGGTGAAGATGTCGACGGTGCCGTCCTCGTTGGCCTGCAGGAAGACACCGAAGCCGGCCGGCGGCTGCGCGAGCCGGTCGACTTCCTCCTTGAGGGCGACGATCTGGTCGCGGGCCTCACGGAGCGTATTCGCCAGTCGTTCGTTCTGAGCGGAAACGCCGGCCAGGTTCGTCTGCAGCTCGACGATCCGCTCTTCGAGAATCCTCGTGTGTCGCGGAGAGTCGGCGAGCTTTCGTCGCAGGACGGCGATTTCCTGCTCGAGATAGGCAACCTGACCGGCGGGGTCATCGGACCCCCGCCCCGGCCGGATGCCGCGGTTGATGTCGTCGTCGTGGGCTGCCACGGTCCTCACCTCCTCCAAGGGGAGCTGGACGCTTCCTGACCCTACCTGGGCTGGTGGTGATTGAAACCCCTAGATCACAAAGACGGTAGGGGTGTGTCCGATCTTCACCCTTGCGTAGTCCCTCACGCCAAGGAAATACCCACCCATCAACATCGGAAAGCAGCCGGTTGTAAGGTCGAACTGTTCAACACCCATCAAGGCTGGCGCGACTTGCGCCAGGTTGGAACACAGCGCGCAGGGAAGTGCAGGAGATATGACCGTGCAGCACGAGCTCGCCACCGGGAGCACCGGGGAGAATCCCGAGGCTCTGGAGGTCTGGATCGACCAGGACCTCTGCACCGGGGACGGGATCTGCGTCCAGTACGCCCCCGAGGTGTTCGAGCTGGACATCGACGGTCTGGCGTACGTGAAGAGCCTGGAGGACGAGCTGCTGCAGGACGCGGGGGCGACGGCTCCGGTTCCGCTGCCGCTGCTGCAGGACGTGGTGGACTCGGCCAAGGAGTGCCCGGGCGACTGCATCCACGTAAGGCGCGTTTCGGACGGCGTCGAGGTCTACGGCCCCGACGCGGCGTGACGGATCACACACGCTCCGGCGTGGCCGGATCCGGCCGGTCGGTCTCGAGGAAGTTCCGTCCGGTCCAGCGCCACTTGGTGTCGCTGTGGGTGTCCGGGCAGCAGGACGGGACGTCCGGGCCGGAGTAGCCGCGCAGCTCGGCGGCGACGGCGCCGCCGGTGACGGCGAGGGTGATGACGCTCTCGCGGCGGGCCGGGCTCAGCAGGGTGGCGACCACCCGCGCGCGGCCGGTTCCGCCGCCGGTCAGGACGTAGAGGCCGTGCGGCGGGGTGCCGGAGCCGGCCTGGCAGCGGACGGCGGCCACGGTCTCGGGGCGGCCGTCGCCGTCGAGGTCGCCCTGGGCGCGGGCGGTGATCTGTTCGGGGTCGCCGTGGCAGTCGAGGGGGAAGTCCACGCCGGTGGGGTCCGGGGCGGTGGCGGCGGGCAGTTCCCGGCCGGCCGGCCCGGCCGCGGCGTGCGGGGTGCCGGCGGCCCGGTCGGGCTGGAGGAGGCCCGCGCCGGCGACGACCGCCGCCATGGCGGCGGCGGTGGCGACCCAGTGCAGGGGCCGGGTGCGGGTGTGCGCCAGTTCCAGGACGGCGGGGGTCTGCACGCGGGGTGTCTCCTGTGCGAGGGCTCTGCTGCGGGCGGGTGGCCGGTCCGGGGCCGGATCTGAGGGGGAGCCAGCATCGTGCCACACCTCACACGGGGGCGGAACGCCCGGGTCCAGCGCGGCGGCCGGAAGCCGTGCGCGCGGGCGGCGGCGGGCGGGGCGCCCGGGCCGGGACCCGAGCGGCGGCCGAGTCGGTCCCGAGGGGTCCGCGGGCCGCTCCCCGGTGGCGGTCGGGCCGTTTCCGGGCGGGGCTCAGGTGGTGCTCGGCCGGTGCTCGGACCGGGTGCGGTCGCGGGCAACGAAACGGCGCCGTGGCGCAGTTCCCCCGGTCGTGCGGGGAACTGCGCCACGGCGCCTGTGCGTTGGGGGCGACCCGGGCGGGGTCAGCCGCGGCCGGAGCCGCCGCTCTGGCTGCCGGGGCCCTCGTAGTCCTCGCCGTACGCGCCCTTGGCGGGGCGGCGGCGGCGCAGCGGGGGCTCGACTCCGTCGGCGAGCCGCCGGGCGGTGACGAGGAAGCCGGTGTGGCCGATCATCCGGTGGTCCGGGCGGACGGCGAGGCCTTCGACGTGCCAGTTGCGGATCATCGATTCCCACGGCTGGGGCTCGGCGAAGCAGCCGGCCTCGCGGATGGACTCGACGGTCTTCGACAGCTGGGTGGTGGTGGCCACGTAGCAGCAGAGGATGCCGCCGGGCACCAGCGCCTTGGAGACGGCCTCCAGGCACTCCCAGGGCGCGAGCATGTCGAGGATGACCCGGTCGACGTCGGTGTCCGAGAGGTTGTCCTGGAGGTCGCCGACGGTGAGCTGCCAGGCGGGGTGGGGTCCCCCGAAGTAGCGCTCGACGTTCTGGGTGGCGATCTCGGCGAAGTCCGCGCGGCGCTCGTAGCTGTGCAGCATGCCCTGGTCGCCGATGGCGCGCAGGAGGAAGCTGCTGAGCGATCCGGAGCCCACTCCCGCCTCCACGACGCGGGCGCCGGGGAAGATGTCGGCGAAGGCCAGGATCTGGCCCGCGTCCTTGGGGTAGACCACGGCGGCGCCGCGGGGCATGGACAGGACGTAGTCGGGGAGCAGCGGGCGCAGCGCGAGGTACGCGACGTTCCCGGTGGTACGGACAACACTGCCCTCGGGAGCGCCGATCAGCTCGTCGTGCGGGAAGGAACCCTTGTGGGTGTGGAAATTCTTCCCGGCTTCGAGCGTGAACGTGTAGTGGCGTCCCTTGGGGTCGGTGAGCTGGACCTGGTCCCCGACCTTGAAGGGCCCGCGACGGCGGGCGGCACCGGTCGGTTCGGACATGTGACCAGAGTACCGGGGTTATGCGGACGGCCGCGCCATGGCCTGGACGAACGCCTTCTCGACGTCCGTGGTGGAGAGCACGCCGTAGATCTCGCCGGTGTCCTCGAGGACGAGGTATTCGGTGGCGGGGGTGGCGCGCAGGACGTCGAGGAGCGCTTCGCCGGTCAGTTCCGCTGAAACCTTCATGCCGTCGGTGAGGTCCTGGGCGACCGTGGAGACGGCGACCCAGGGGCGGCGGTGTTCGGGGACGGCGGCGACGGCGGTCTCGCGGACCAGGGCGGTGGGGGTGCCGTGCGGGTCGACGACGACCAGGGCGCGGGCGCCGGCTTCGTTGGCCCGGCGCAGGGCTTCGGAGAGGGGGGTGGCGGCTTCGACGGGGGCGGCCCGGCGGGTGAGGGTGCGGGCGCGCAGGCTGGGCAGCTTCTCGCGCAGGCGGGCCATCCGGAGGCTGTTGCCGGCGCCGGTCCAGATGATGCCCGCCAGGATCGCGGCGAGCAGGGCGTCCATGACGGTGTCCATGCCGACGGTGTCTTCGGCGTCGGTGCCCAGGACGCCGGTGTGGGTGAGCAGCGGCAGGCCGATGAGGACGCCGACGGCCAGGCCCCGGCCGACCCAGGCGGCGGCGATGGTGCCGGTCATGGGCTTGCCGGTGAGGGCCCAGACGACGGCGCGCAGCATCCGGCCGCCGTCGAGGGGCAGGCCGGGCAGGAGGTTGAAGGCGGCGACCAGGAGATTGGAGATCATCAGCCCGGCGAGCAGCACGCCGGGGACGGTGTCGGGCTCGACGGCCTGCATGCCGGCGTAGAAGAGGCCGGCCAGGACGAGCGAGAGGAGGGGGCCGACGAAGGCGAGGACGAACTCGCGGCCGGCGGACTCGGACTCCTTCTCGATCTCGGAGACGCCGCCGAAGAACTGCAGCTGGATGCGGCGGACCGGGAGTTTGAAGCGCAGGGCGGCGACGGTGTGGGCGAGCTCGTGGATGAGCACGGAGCCGTAGAAGGCGATGGCGAAGAAGAGCGCGACGAGGTACCGGAGCAGGCCGAGGTCGGGCAGGATCCGGTCGAGCTGGCCGCCGAAGACCCAGGTGATGAGGGCTGCGACCAGGAACCAGCTGGGGGCGACGTAGACGGGCACGCCGAAGGGGCGGCCCATCTGGAGGCCGCCGCCCGGGCCGGGGTGGCGGCGGGTGCCCTGCTCCTTGTCCCCGGTGGTGTCGGTGTCGGCCACGGTTGCCCTTCTGTCGGAACGTGATGCCTCGATCATGCAGTGTGAGGGGGGTCGGCGTCGATGGTATGCCCCGCTGTCGGTCGGTGCCCGTAGGGTTTGTTGTCATGACGAGTCCGCAGACCCCCGCCACCGATGCCGCGCGGCCCTCGTCGCTCTCTCCTTCGCGGGCGAGCGACTTCATGCAGTGCCCGCTGCTGTACCGGTTCCGGGTGATCGACCGGCTGCCGGAGAAGCCCAGTGAGGCGGCTACCCGCGGGACGCTGGTGCATGCCGTGCTGGAGCGGCTTTTCGATCATCCGGCGGAGGAGCGGACGGCGCCGCGGGCGAAGTCGTTGGTGCCGGGCCAGTGGGACCGGCTGCTGGAGTCGAAGCCGGAGCTGGGCGAGCTGTTCGCGCAGGACGCGGACGGGGAGCGGCTGGGGCGCTGGCTGCTGGAGGCCGAGGCGCTGGTGGAGCGCTGGTTCACGCTGGAGGACCCGACGCGGCTGGAGCCGGTGGAGCGGGAGTTCTTCGTGGAGACGGAGCTGGAGTCGGGGCTGCGGCTGCGCGGGATCATCGACCGGGTGGACGTGGCGCCGACGGGCGAGGTGCGGATCGTCGACTACAAGACGGGCAAGGCCCCGCGGGCGGAGTACGCCGACGGCCCGCTGTTCCAGATGAAGTTCTACGCGCTGGTGGTGTGGCGGCTCAAGCAGGTGGTGCCGCGGCGGCTGCAGCTGGTGTACCTGGGCAGCGGGGACGTGCTGACGTACGACCCGGTGATCGGGGACCTGGAGCGGGTGGAGCGCAAGCTGCTGGCCCTGTGGGAGTCGATCAAGGAGGCGACGGACTCCGGTGAGTGGCGGCCGCGGCCGACGAAGCTGTGCGGCTGGTGCGACCACCAGGCGGTGTGTCCGGAGTTCGGCGGGACCCCGCCGCCGTACCCGCTGCAGATCGTGCCGCGTCAGGGCGGGGAGCCGGCGGCCGGATCCTGACCGGCCGAAAGGCGGCGGGTGCGGCAGGGCAGAATGATCCGGGCCCAGCGAATGCACCGAGACGAAGAGGTACTCCGTGGCGATCCGTGTCCTGTTGGTGGACGACCAGCCGCTGCTGCGCACCGGCTTCCGGATGATCCTGGAGGCGGAGGGCGACCTGGCGGTGGTGGGTGAGGCCGGCGACGGCCTGCAGGCCCTGGACCAGGTGCGGGCGCTGCAGCCCGACGTGGTGTTGATGGACATCCGGATGCCCCGCATGGACGGGGTGGAGGCGACCCGGCAGATCACCGGTCCGGACCGGTCGGGTCCGGCGAAGGTGCTGGTGCTGACCACCTTCGACCTGGACGAGTACGTGGTCGAGGCGCTGCGGGCGGGGGCCAGCGGCTTCCTGCTGAAGGACGCGCCGGCCACGGAGCTGGTGCAGGCGATCCGGGTGGTGGCGGCCGGCGAGGCGATGCTGGCGCCGAGCATCACCCGGCGGCTGCTGGACAAGTACGCGGGGCACCTGCCGTCGGGCGAGGAGCCGGTGCCGCACTCCCTCGGCACGCTCACGGAGCGGGAGGTCGAGGTGCTGAAGCTGGTGGCGCGGGGCCTGTCGAACGCCGAGATCGCGGCGGACCTGTTCGTGAGCGAGACCACCGTCAAGACCCATGTGGGGCACGTCCTGACGAAGCTGGGGCTGCGGGACCGGGTGCAGGCCGCGGTGTACGCCTACGAGAGCGGGCTGGTGCGGCCGGGCGCCCAGTAGCCGCAGGTCGTGCGGGCTCCCCGGCGGGGTCCGGTACGGAAAAGGGCCGGGCCCGGCGCGTGCGCGCCGGGCCCGGCCTTCTTCCCTGCCCTGGCGGGGGCGGGTCGGCGGGTCAGCCCTTGCTGATCTCCCAGAAGCGGAAGACCGTGGAGGCGTCGAGCGACCACTGGAGCCCGGTGACGTTCTCGCGGGCGACGGCGTACTGCTTGCCCTGCCACAGCGGGAGCATCGGGACGTCCTCGGCCACCATCTCCTGGAGGCGGCCGAAGTCGGCCTCGGTGGCGGTGCGGTCGGCGGTGGCGGAGGTCTTGGGGATGATGGTCCCGGTGATGGTGTCGTTCTTGTAGTGGTTGCCGAGGACGTTGCCCTCGCCGAAGAACGGCTGGGTGAAGTTGTCGGGGTCCGGGTAGTCGGGCACCCAGCCCTTGACGTAGACCCCGTACTTGCCGGCCTTGATGTCCTTCTCGTACTGCTCGAACCCGACGGACTTCATCTCGGCGTCGAACAGCCCGCTGGCGTTGAGCTGCTCGGCGATGGCGCTCATCTCCTGGTCGGTGGCCGGGCCGTAGCGCGACGGGGTGGACCAGAGGGTGAGCTTGACCTTGTCGGTGATGCCGGCCTTGCGCAGGACCTGCTTGGCCTTGGCGGGCTGCGGGCTGCCGCCGTAGAGGTCGAAGAAGGGCGTGCTGTGGGCGCCGATGCCGGAGGGCACGATCGAGTAGAGCGGGGTGGCGGTGCCGGCGAAGACGTCGCGGACCAGCGCCTCGCGGTCGACGAGGTAGGCGATGGCCTTGCGGACGGCCTTCTGGCCGGCGACCTTGTCGTCCAGGTTGAAGACGAGGTGTTCGACCTCGGCCCCGGCGCCCTGGATGACGTCGACGCTCTGGTCGGTGCCGCTGTTCGACTCGAGGCCGGCGATGTCCTTGGCGGCCAGGCCGCGGAAGGCGAAGTCCACGTCGCCGGACTGGAGGGCCGTCTTGAGGGCGGTCTGGTCGTTGTGGAAGAACTTCATCGACATGCCGTCGTTCTTCGCCTTGGCCTCGCCCGAGTAGGCCTTGTTGACGGCGAACTTGGCACCCTTGTCGTCGAAGGACTCCAGGGTGTAGACGCCGGAGCCGACGGCCTTGCCGTCCTTGCGGAGCTTGTCGGCGGGGTACTCGCGGTGGTCGACGATCGACCCCGCGCCCGACGCGATCTTGCTGGGGAAGGTCGCGTCGGGCGTCTTGAGCCGGAAGACGACGGTCTTGTCGTCGGGGGTGTCGATGCCGTCGATGGAGGCGAGCATGACGGCCGGACCGTTGGGGTCGTTGATCTTCAGGGTGCGCTCGAAGGAGAACTTGACGTCCTTCGAGGTGAGGTCGTCCCCGTTGCTGAACTTCAGCCCGGACCGCAGGGTGCAGCGGTAGACCTTGCTGCCGGCCTCGAAGGCGCACTCCCGGGCGGCGTCCGGCTCGGGGGTGGTGCTGCCCTTGGGGAAGCTGAGCAGGGACTGGAAGACGTTGTTGAACAGCAGCCAGGAGCCCGGGTCGTAGCCCGACGCCGGGTCCGTGGCCTGCACGTCGTCCGATATGCCCATGACCACCGACTGGCCGGTGCCCGCGGCGGAGCCTTCGTTCGAACCGCAACCGCTGAGCAGGGCGGCCGCGGTCGCCGCTCCGAGCGGGGCCGCCAACCACTGGTTACGAATCTTCACGCGAACGTGCCTCACTGTCTTGACTGTGCCTCCGGCCTGCGACACCCGCTGCCGGTTTACTGCCGTATCAGCTGCTGACCCCGCGACCGAGCTCCCACAGCTGAAGGTCCGAGATGGAGTTGACGGACCACTCCACGCCGGTGATGCCGTCGCGGGCCGCGACGTACTGCTTGGCCTGCCACAGGGGCAGGACCGGGACGTCCTCGGCGACGATGTCCTGGATCTTGCCGAACGCGTCCGCGGCGTCCGCGCGGTTGCCGGCCCGACGGGACTCGGGGATGAGCTTGCCGCGCACCGTGGAGTTGGCGTACGACGTGCCGAGGAAGTTGTCCTTCTCCAGGAAGGGGCCGATGAAGTTGTCGGCGTCCTGGAAGTCGGGGAACCAGCCGAGGCCGTAGGCCGCGTACTCGCCGCGCTTCTGCGCGGGGCGGTACTTCGCCCACTCCGTGCCCTTGACGGTCACGTCGAACAGCTTGGTGTCGTTGAGCTGGGACTTGAGGGTCTCGAACTCGACCGCGGTGCCGTCGCCGTAGTGGTCGGTGGTGTAGTTCAGCGTCAGCTTGACGGGCGTCTTGATGCCGGCCTCGCGCAGCAGGGCCGCGGCGGTGTCGTGCTTGCCCTCGCCGTACTTGTTGTAGAACGAGTTGACGTGGTTGGCGACGCTGGAGGGGACCAGGGAGTACAGCGGCAGGGCCGCCTTGCCGTAGGCCTTGTTGATCAGCTCGCCGCGGTCGACGACGGCGGCGATGGCCTGGCGCACGGCCTTGTCCTTGACCGGCGCGGCCTCGGTGTTGAAGGCCAGGTAGCGGATCTCCAGGCCGGGCATCGGGACGAGCTTGACGCCCTTCTTCGGGTTGTCCGACAGCTGCTGGATCTGGCCGGGCGAGAGGGTGCGGGACATCATCTGGATGTCGCCGTCCTCGAGGGCCTTGCCCATCGCGGCGGAGTCGTCGAAGGAGCGCAGCTCGACCTTGTCGTTCTGGACCTTCAGGTCGCCGCGGTAGTTCTCGTTCTTCGTGAAGACCGCGCGGACCAGCTTGTTGTCCTTGACCTCGGGCTTCATCGTGTACGGGCCGGAACCGTCGACCTCGAAGCCCGCGCGGAGCTTCTCGGCGTCGTAGTCCTTGCTGTTGACGATGGCCGTGGCCGGGGTGGACAGCTTGTACGGGAAGGTGGCGTCGGGTCCCTTGAGGTGGAACACGATCTGGTCCTCGCCCTTGGTCTCGACGGTGTCGAGGGTGGAGAGCAGGCCGACCGGGCCGTTCTCGTCCTTGATCGCGAGGACGCGGTCGATGGAGAACTTGACGTCCTTGGCGGTGAGCGGGTCGCCGCTGGCGAACTTCAGGCCCGGGCGCAGGGTGCAGCGGTAGCTCTCGCTGCCCTGGTCGGTGAAGCGGCAGTCGGAGGCCGCCTCGGGGACCGGCTGGCCGCCGCCGCGCGGGACGTGCATCAGCGTCTGGAGGGTCTGGCGCAGGATGTTCCAGGCGCCGGCGTCGTACGCGTACGCGGGGTCGAGCGGGGCGGGGGCGTAGTCGGCGGCCTCGAACCGGTCGGTGGTTCCGACGACGATCGCTCCGCCGCCCGCTCCCCCGCCGGTGGCGCTGCCGCAGGCGGCCAGCGCGGGGGTGAGCGAGACGGCTGCGGCCGTCAGCACCAGGGTCTTGCGGTTCATGCTCGAAAATCTCCCTCAACCCGGCACTTAGGTCACTGCGATGGTGAGGGCACTTCGCACAGCCGCCCGTTCGGGGCGGAACGATCGGGCCGGAGTGATGACGATCGGTCCGCGCGGCCCGGCACAGGGGTGTGTGCCAGTCGGCCACGCAAGGGTGCGGCGAAGTGCCCGCGTTGACGATAGTGGCCCCGGGTGGGATGGCTGGAACTGGCCGGACTTGGGATGTAATCGCACCGTGATGAGGGCGTACCGCCTGCGTAGGCCCCGGTCTCCGATGATTCGGTCAGGAGCTGATCAATCGGACACAAAGGAAGGCCCCCGGGGCCCGGAAGGGCCTTTATCGGGGGCATATCAGGTGACAAAGGTCACCTGGGCAACTCGTCGGACAATGATGGAATTTCGGCCTCCGCATCCCCTTGGCGGGGGATGCGGGCGCGATGCCTGCTTCGGGCGGCCGGCCGGGCCGGCCACGGAGTGTCGCCGGTCAGTTGAGCGGGGTGACCAGGGAGCGCAGGAAGGACAGGTCGACGTCCTCCAGGGAGCGCACCACCACCCGGCCGGGGGCGGCTTCGATGACGCCCACGGAGGGCACCGCGACCACCCGGCAGCCGGCCGCCTCGGCGGCGGCCACGCCGGTGGCGGTGTCCTCGATGACGGCGCAGCGGGATGGGTGGGCGCCCAGGGCTCCGGCGGCGTGCAGGTAGGGGTCCGGGTGCGGCTTGGTGCGGGGCACCTCGTCACCGGCGACGCTGAGGGCGAACCGCTCGGGCCCGAGGGAGGCCATGATCTTGTCGATGACCCGGCGGTGCGAGGCGGAGACCAGGGCGGTGGGGATGTTGTTGCGGGCCAGCTCGGCCAGCAGCCGCTCGGCGCCGGGCATCAGCGGCACCGTGTCGGCGATCCGGGCCTCGAAGCGTTCGTTGAGCAGCACGCTGAGCTCGGCGAGGCCGATGTCGGCGCCCGTCTCGCGGATCAGGTAGCCGGCGCTGCGGCTCATCGGGCCGCCGACCACGATCTCGCGCCAGGAGTCGTCGAGGCGGTGGCCGAGCTCGCCGAAGACGTCGACCTCGGCGTCCCACCAGAAGCCCTCGGTGTCGACCAGGGTGCCGTCCATGTCGAGCAGCACCGCCTGCAGCGCCGAACCGTCGGTGGTCCTGGCGAGTGACTGGGGAACCGTACTGGTCATGGGCACGCTCCGGGAGGGACGAGCAGGCCGGTCACCTCTTCCCCGCGGGGCACACACGTGCCCTGGGGAACAGGCGACCGGCCTGTGTGGGACCGACCAGTGTACGTCGGCGGCGACTATCGCGCGTTGAAGTACTTGGCCTCGGGGTGGTGGATCACGATCGCGTCGGTGGACTGCTCCGGGTGGAGCTGGAACTCCTCCGACAGGTGTACCCCGATCCGCTCGGGCTCCAGCAGAGCCGCGATCTTGGCGCGGTCCTCCAGGTCGGGGCAGGCCCCGTAGCCCAGGGAGAACCGGGCGCCGCGGTACTTGAGGTCGAACATGTCCTCGATGCCGGCCGGGTCCTCGGCGCCGAAGCCGAGCTCGGCGCGGACCCGGGCGTGCCAGTACTCGGCCATCGCCTCGGCGAGCTGGACGGACAGTCCGTGCAGCTCCATGTACTCGCGGTAGGCGTCGGCCGCGAAGAGGCGGGCGGTCTCCTCGCCGATCTTCGAGCCGACGGTGACGACCTGCAGGCCGACCACGTCCACCTCGCCGGAGTCCTCCGGGCGGAAGAAGTCCGCCAGGCACAGCCGCCGGCCGCGGCGCTGGCGGGGGAAGGTGAAGCGGGTGCGCTCGGAGCCGTCCTCGTGGAGCAGGATCAGGTCGTCGCCCTTGGACACGCAGGGGAAGTAGCCGTAGACCACGGCCGCTTCGAGGAGGTTGTCGGTGTGCAGCCGGTCCAGCAGGCCGCGCAGCCGGGGCCGGCCCTCGGTCTCGACCAGCTCCTCGTAGGTGGGGCCGCCGGCGCGGGCCTGCTTGAGGCCCCACTGGCCCTTGAACAGGGCGCCCTCGTCGAGCCAGGAGGCGTAGTCCTTGAGGCCGATGCCCTTGATGACCCGGGTGCCCCAGAACGGCGGGGTGGGGATCGGGTTGTCGGTGGAGACGTCGGAGCGGACGGCGCCCTCCGCCGGCTCCTCGACCTGGAGGACGGGAGTGTCCCGCTTGGCGACCCGGCGCTGCTTGAGCTCGGGCAGCGTGGCGCCCGGCACCCCGCGCTTGACGGCGATCAGGGCGTCCATCAGGCGCAGGCCCTCGAAGGCGTCGCGGGCGTAGCGGACTTCGCCCTCGTAGATCTCGTGGAGGTCCTGTTCGACGTACGCCCGGGTGAGGGCGGCGCCGCCGAGGATGACCGGGTAGTCGGCGGCCATCTTGCGCTGGTTGAGCTCTTCCAGGTTCTCCTTCATGATCACGGTCGACTTGACCAGCAGGCCGGACATGCCGATGACGTCGGCCCGGTGCTCCTCGGCGGCTTCGAGGATGGCGGAGACGGGCTGCTTGATGCCCAGGTTGACGACGTTGTAGCCGTTGTTGGAGAGGATGATGTCCACGAGGTTCTTGCCGATGTCGTGGACGTCGCCGCGGACGGTGGCGAGCACGATGGTGCCCTTGCCCTCGGCGTCGGACTTCTCCATGTGCGGCTCGAGGTGGGCCACCGCGGTCTTCATGACCTCGGCGGACTGCAGGACGAACGGCAGCTGCATCTGGCCGGAGCCGAACAGCTCGCCGACCACCTTCATGCCCTCGAGCAGGGTGTCGTTGACGATGTCCAGGGCGGGCCGCTCGGTCAGGGCCTCGTCGAGGTCGGCCTCCAGGCCGTTCTTCTCACCGTCGATGATGCGCCGCTGAAGGCGCTCGTCCAGGGGCAGCGCGAGCAGTTCCTCGGCCCGGCCGGCCTTGAGGGACTTGGTGTTGACGCCCTCGAAGAGCTCCATGAGCTTCTGCAGCGGGTCGTAGCCCTCGGCGCGCCGGTCGTAGACCAGGTCGAGGGCGACCTGGACCTGCTCGTCGTCGAAGCGGGCGATCGGCAGGATCTTGGAGGCGTGCACGATGGCGGAGTCCAGGCCCGCCTTGACGCACTCGTCGAGGAAGACGGAGTTCAGCAGGATCCGGGCGGCCGGGTTGAGGCCGAAGGAGATGTTGGACAGGCCCAGGGTGGTCTGCACGTCGGGGTGGCGGCGCTTGAGCTCGCGGATCGCCTCGATGGTGGCGATGCCGTCGCCGCGGGACTCCTCCTGGCCGGTGCAGATGGTGAAGGTCAGGGTGTCGATGAGGATGTCCGACTCGCGGATGCCCCAGTTGCCGGTCAGGTCGTCGATCAGCCGCTCGGCGACGGCGACCTTGTGCTCGACGGTGCGGGCCTGGCCCTCCTCGTCGATGGTGAGGGCGATCAGGGCCGCGCCGTGCTCCTGGGCCAGCCGGGTGACCTGGGCGAAGCGGGACTCGGGGCCGTCGCCGTCCTCGTAGTTCACCGAGTTGATGACGGCCCGGCCGCCGAGCTTCTCCAGGCCGGCGCGGATGACGCCGACCTCGGTGGAGTCCAGGACGATGGGCAGGGTGGAGGCGGTGGCGAAGCGGCCGGCCAGCTCCTCCATGTCGGCGACGCCGTCGCGGCCGACGTAGTCCACGCACAGGTCGAGCATGTGCGCGCCCTCGCGGATCTGGTCGCGGGCCATCTCCACGCAGTCGTCCCAGCGGGCTTCGAGCATGGCCTCGCGGAACTTCTTGGAGCCGTTGGCGTTCGTGCGCTCGCCGATCGCCATGTACGAGGTGTCCTGGCGGAAGGGCACGGTCTGGTAGAGGGAGGAGGCGCCGGGCTCGGGGCGGATGTCCCGGGCGCCGGGGGCCAGGCCCCGGACCCGCTCGACGACCTGGCGCAGGTGCTCGGGGGTGGAGCCGCAGCAGCCGCCGATCAGCGACAGGCCGTACTCGCGGACGAAGGTCTCCTGGGCGTCGGCGAGCTCGGCCGGGGTCAGCGGGTAGTGGGCGCCGTCCTTGCCGAGGACGGGCAGGCCGGCGTTGGGCATGCAGGAGAGGGGGATGCGCGAGTTGCGGGCGAGGTAGCGCAGGTGCTCGCTCATCTCGGCCGGGCCGGTGGCGCAGTTCAGGCCGATCATGTCGATGCCGAGCGGTTCGAGCGAGGTCAGCGCGGCGCCGATCTCGGAGCCGAGGAGCATGGTGCCGGTGGTCTCGACCGTGACCGAGCAGATGACCGGGACGTTCACGCCGAGCGCGTCGAGGGCGCGCCGGGCGGCGATGACCGAGGACTTGGTCTGCAGGAGGTCCTGGGTGGTCTCGATGAGCAGCGCGTCGGCGCCGCCGGCGATCAGGCCCTCGGCGTTGGCCTGGTAGGCGTCGCGGATGGTGGCGTAGTCGATGTGGCCCAGGGTGGGCAGCTTGGTGCCGGGGCCGATGGAGCCGAGGACCCAGCGCTGGGCGCCGGTGGCGGCGGTGTACTCGTCGGCGACCTCGCGGGCGATCCGCGCGCCGGCCTCGGACAGCTCGTGGACGCGCTCGGGGATGTCGTACTCCCCCAGGGCGCTGTGGTTGGCACCGAAGGTGTTGGTCTCGACGCAGTCCACGCCCACCGAGAAGTACGCCTCGTGGACGGAGCGCACGATGTCGGGGCGGGTGACGTTCAGGATCTCGTTGCAGCCTTCGAGGTTCTGGAAGTCCTCGAGCGTGGGGTCCTGCGCCTGCAGCATGGTGCCCATGGCACCGTCGGCCACGACCACGCGGGCGGCCAGCGCCTCACGGAGGGCGTCGGCCCGGGTCTGGGTGTCTGCGGGCGGGTTCGGCAACGAGGCCATGGTTGTGCTCCCTGTGTGCGACGGCTGTCGGCTTTACACCCTTCTGACAAGGGTGTACGCGGTCAGGGTAACCGCGCATCCCACTCCCCGGTGCGGCCGTCCCACAGGGCGGACGGCATCCTGTGCGCGGGGGGTGGCCTGTTCGACTCGCTCTTGACAGACTTCCCCACAGCACACCAGGTCGGCATCGACCGATAGTGTTCGTCATTGTCGAACCGCATGAGTAGCTGCTTTCAGGAGGCCGTCGATGGCACGGAACATCCAGTCGCTCGAAAGAGCCGCTGCGATGCTGCGACTGCTGGCGGGTGGTGAGAGACGGCTGGGCCTGTCGGACGTCGCCGGGGCCCTGGGACTCGCCAAGGGCACCGCCCACGGCATCCTGCGCACCCTCCAGGCGGAGGGCTTCGTGGAGCAGGACCCGGCCTCGGGCCGCTACCAGCTGGGCGCGGAGCTGCTGCGCCTGGGCAACAGCTACCTCGACGTGCACGAGCTGCGGGCCCGCGCCCTGGTGTGGACCGACGACCTGGCCCGGGCCAGCGGCGAGAGCGTGTACGTCGGCGTCCTGCACAAGCAGGGGGTGCTGATCATGCACCACGTGTTCCGCCCGGACGACAGCCGTCAGGTGCTGGAGGTGGGGGCCATGCAGCCGCTGCACTGCACCGCGCTGGGCAAGGTCCTCTCGGCGTACGACCCGGTGGCGCACAGCGAGGCCGTGGAGGCGGAGCGGGAGGCCTTCACGGCCCGGACCGTGACCGACCTGGCCGGTTTCGAGGCCGTGCTGGACCTGACCCGGGCCCGCGGCTGGGCCTCGGACGTCGAGGAGACCTGGGAGGGCATCGCCTCGGTGGCGGCGCCCATCCACGACCGGCGCCGGATGCCGGTGGGCGCGGTGGCGATCGCGGGCGCCGTGGAGCGGGTCTGCACGGAGGCCGGGGAGCTGCGCCCGGACCTGGTGGCGGCGGTGCGCGACACCGCGCGCTCGGTCTCCCGGGACCTGGGCGCCGGCCGCTTCTGATCCCGTACGGGTGAAACGGGCGTGACGCCGGGGGCGTCACGCCCCGTCGGCGTGTCCGGATTTCGTACGTTTGGCCGATCGTACCGAGTGGTAACGATCCGGCATTCGGCATCGCCGAACTCTTGACGCAGTCTTCACACCGGCGGAAAACTGCCGTTCATCGGTCGGCATTGTCGAACACCTACCGGCAAACGCGTTAGGGTGTGACAGAGCCAAGGGCCGAAAACGCACTCACCGAGTGCGCGGAGGGACCGGACGGGACCGGCCTTCCGCTCACCCCCTGGACGTAGGACAAAGGAGTCGCGGGTGTCCAGCTCCGACATCTTCATCGGCGAGACCATCGGTACCGCCCTGCTCACCCTGCTCGGCGGCGGCGTCTGCGCCGCGCTGACGCTCAAGAGCTCCAAGGCGCGCGGCGCGGGCTGGCTCGCCATCACCTTCGGCTGGGGCTTCGCGGTGCTGATCGCCGCGTACGTCTCCGCCCCGCTCTCCGGCGCGCACCTCAACCCCGCCGTGACCGTCGGCATCGCCATCAAGGACGGCGACTGGAGCAACGTCGGCACGTACCTGGCCGGCCAGCTCCTCGGCGCCATGATCGGCTCCGTCCTGATGTGGATCACGTACTACGGCCAGTTCCGGGCCCACCTGACCGACCCGGAGCTCGGGGCGGACCTGAGCCAGCCGGCCGGCCCGGTGCTCGGGATCTTCTCGACCGGCCCCGAGATCCGCAACGTGGTGCAGAACCTCGCCACCGAGATCATCGGCACCGCCGTCCTGGTCCTCGCGATCCTCACCCAGGGCCTGCAGGACGGCGGCAAGGGCCTCGGCGTGATCGGCGTCCTCATCACCTCCTTCGTGGTGGTCGGCATCGGCCTCTCCCTGGGCGGCCCGACCGGTTACGCCATCAACCCGGTGCGCGACCTCGGCCCCCGCATCGTCCACGCGATCCTGCCGCTCCCCAACAAGGGCGGCTCGGACTGGGGATACTCCTGGATCCCGGTGGTCGGCCCGCTCGTCGGTGCCGCCGTCGCCGGTGGTCTGTACAAGATCGCGTTCGTCTGATTCGTCTGACCAGCAACCGCAACCGCACCTGCTGCACGAACCACTTTCGCCTCCCTCTTACGACCTGCCAGGAGCAGACACCATGACCAGCAGCTCGCACGGCGCCGGCCCCTTCATCGCGGCGATCGACCAGGGCACCACCTCCTCCCGCTGCATCGTCTTCGACCGCGACGGCCGCATCGTCTCCGTGGACCAGAAGGAGCACGAGCAGATCTTCCCGAAGCCGGGCTGGGTCGAGCACGACGCGACCGAGATCTGGGCGAACGTCCAGGAGGTCGTCGCCGGGGCCATCGACAAGGCCGGCATCACCTCCGCCGACGTCAAGGCCGTCGGCATCACCAACCAGCGCGAGACCACCGTGATGTGGGACAAGAACACCGGCGAGCCGGTGCACAACGCGCTGGTCTGGCAGGACACCCGCACCGACGGCCTGTGCAAGGAGCTCGGCCGCAACGTCGGCCAGGACCGCTTCCGCCGTGAGACCGGCCTGCCGCTGGCCTCGTACTTCTCGGGCCCCAAGGTCCGCTGGCTGCTCGACAACGTCGAGGGCCTGCGCGAGCGCGCCGAGGCCGGCGACATCCTCTTCGGCACCATGGACAGCTGGGTCATCTGGAACCTCACCGGTGGTGTCGACGGCGGCCGGCACGTCACCGACGTCACCAACGCCTCCCGCACCCTCCTGATGAACCTGCACGAGCTGGCGTGGGACGAGCGCATCCTGCAGTCCATCGAGATCCCGGCGGCCGTGCTGCCCGAGATCCGCTCCTCCGCCGAGGTCTACGGCGAGGTCAAGGACGGCGTGCTGGCCGGTGTCCCGGTCGCCTCCGCGCTCGGCGACCAGCAGGCCGCGCTCTTCGGCCAGACCTGCTTCGCCGAGGGCGAGGCCAAGTCCACGTACGGCACCGGCACGTTCATGCTGATGAACACCGGCGACAAGATCATCAACTCCTACAGCGGCCTGCTGACCACGGTCGGCTACCAGATCGGCGACGCCAAGCCGGTCTACGCCCTGGAGGGCTCCATCGCCGTCACCGGCTCGCTCGTCCAGTGGATGCGCGACCAGATGGGCATGATCAAGACCGCGGCCGAGATCGAGACCCTGGCCTCCTCGGTCGAGGACAACGGCGGCGCCTACTTCGTGCCGGCCTTCTCCGGCCTGTTCGCCCCGTACTGGCGCTCCGACGCCCGCGGTGTGATCGCCGGCCTCACCCGCTACGTCACCAAGGCGCACATCGCCCGTGCCGTGCTCGAGGCCACCGCCTGGCAGACCCGCGAGATCACCGACGCCATGACCAAGGACTCCGGCGTCGAGCTGGCGGCCCTCAAGGTCGATGGCGGTATGACCTCCAACAACCTGCTGATGCAGACGCTCTCGGACTTCCTGGACGCCCCCGTGGTGCGCCCGATGGTCGCCGAGACCACCTGCCTCGGCGCCGCCTACGCCGCCGGCCTGGCCGTCGGCTTCTGGCCCGACACGGACGCGCTGCGCGCGAACTGGCGCCGGGCCGCCGAGTGGACCCCGCGGATGCCCGCCGACCAGCGGGACCGCGAGTACAAGAGCTGGCTCAAGGCCGTCGAGCGGACCATGGGCTGGATCGACGAGGACGACGACAACAGCTGAGACCGCCCTCAGCCGTTGACGCACCGCTGAGAGCTGACGAGGAGTACGAGATGAGCAGCCTGCAGAGCGCCCCCGCACTGGGGACGCACCCGACCGCCGGTTCGAACGCGAGCCGCGCCGAGACCCGTGACCAGCTGGCCAAGGCCACCTACGACCTGCTGGTCGTGGGCGGCGGCATCCTGGGCACCTCGGTGGCCTGGCACGCCGCGCAGTCGGGTCTGCGGGTCGCCATGGTGGACGCCGGCGACTTCGCCGGCGCCACCTCCTCCGCCTCCTCCAAGCTGGTCCACGGCGGTCTGCGCTACCTGCAGACCGGCGCGGTCAAGCTGGTCGCGGAGAACCACCACGAGCGCCGGGTGCTGGCCAAGGACGTGGCCCCGCACCTGGTCAACCCGCTCACCTTCTACCTGCCGGTCTACAAGGGCGGCCCGGTGGGAGCGGCCAAGCTGGGCGCGGGCGTCTTCGCCTACTCCGCCCTCTCGGCCTTCGGCGACGGCATGGGCAAGGTCATATCCCCGGCCCGTGCCGCCGCCGACAACCCCGGCCTCAAGACGGACAACCTCAAGGCCGTCGCGGTCTACTACGACCACCAGATGAACGACTCCCGGGTCGCCGTCATGACGGTCCGCGCCGCCGTCGAGTCGGGCGCGGTCGTCCTCAACCACGCCGAGGTCACCGGCCTGCGGATGACCCAGGGCCGGGTCTCCGGCGCCGAGCTCAAGGACCGCCTGGACGGCACCGAGTTCGGCATCGACGCCCGCGTCGTGCTCAACGCCACCGGCCCGTGGGTGGACCACCTGCGGCGTCTGGAAGACAAGCACGCGCTGCCGTCGATCCGCCTGTCCAAGGGCGCGCACATCGTCATGAAGCGCAAGTCGCCGTGGAAGGCCGCCATGGCCACCCCGATCGACAAGTACCGCATCACCTTCGCCCTCCCGTGGGAGGACCAGCTGCTGCTCGGCACCACCGACACGCAGTACGAGGGCGACCCGGCGGACGTGCGGGCCACCGAGGCGGACATCCAGCAGATCCTCGACGAGGCCGCCTTCTCCATCAAGGACGCCGACCTCGACCGCTCCCTGATGACCTACGCCTTCGCCGGCCTGCGGGTGCTGCCCGGCGGCCCCGGCGACGTCTCCCAGGCCAAGCGCGAGACGGTCGTCACCGAGGGCAAGGCCGGCATGCTGTCCGTGGCCGGCGGCAAGTGGACCACCTACCGGCACATCGGCCGGGTGGTCATGGACAAGCTGGCGAAGCTGCCCGGCAGCCCGCTGACCGAGGACATGGAGCCGGTCAAGTCCCTGGTGCGCCGGGTGCCGCTGCCCGGAGTCGCCAACCCGAACGCGGTCGCGCACCGGCTGCTGGTGGACCGCGAGCCGGGCATGCGGATGGACCCGCTCACCGCCCGCCACCTGGCCTCCCACTACGGCTCGCTGGCCTTCGACATCGCCCGCCTGGTCAACGAGGACCCGGCGCTCGGCGAGCGGATCCACGAGGACGGCCCGGAGATCTGGGCGCAGGTCGCCTACGCCCGTGACTTCGAGTGGGCGCAGACCGTGGACGACGTGCTGCGCCGCCGCACCACCGTGACCGTCCGCGGCCTGGACGACGAGGCCGTCCGCGGCCGGGTCGAGGAGATGCTGCGCGACAAGGCGTGAGTGTGACGGAAGGGGCGGTCTCCGGCCGGGCGGTGCCCGGAGCGGGGCCGCCCCTTCCGCATGCCGCGGCACCCGCCGGCCGATCTTCCGGCCGCGGACACGCATGGAAATCCCCTGTGGCGAGCAGGCCTTGAAGGGTCTGCTGGAGCGGGGACCCACCCCGTAGGCTGACCCCCGTACACAAGGGAACTTCGGAAGGAGACCTGGGTGATCGAGCTTGAGGGCGTGCCCGAGCTGATCGACCCGGTCATGGTGGCCGCGTTCGAGGGCTGGAACGACGCGGGTGACGCCGCCTCCGGTGCGGTGGCGCACCTGGACCGGGAGTGGAAGGGCGAGGTCTTCGCGGCCCTCGACGCCGAGGACTACTACGACTTCCAGGTCAACCGCCCCACCGTCTGGCTGGACGGCGGCGTACGCAAGATCACCTGGCCGACGACCCGGCTGTCGGTGGTCCGGATCGGCGGGACCAAACCGCGCGACCTGGTGCTGGTGCGCGGGATCGAGCCGTCCATGCGGTGGCGGTCCTTCTGCAACGAACTCCTCGGCTTCGCCCACGAGCTGGGCGTCGAGATGGTGGTCATCCTGGGCGCCCTGCTGGGCGACACCCCGCACACCCGGCCGGTGCCGGTCAGCGGCGTGACCTCCGACCCGGACCTGGCGCGCACCATGGACCTGGAGGAGACCCGGTACGAGGGTCCCACCGGGATCGTCGGGGTGCTCCAGGAGGCCTGCACGCACGCCGGGGTGCCGGCGGTGTCCCTGTGGGCCGCGGTGCCGCACTACGTCTCCCAGCCGCCGAACCCGAAGGCGACGCTGGCGCTGCTGAACCGCCTCGAGGACCTGATCGACCTGCGGATCCCGCTGGGCGAGCTGCCGGAGGACGCGCGGGCCTGGCAGCTGGGCGTGGACCAACTGGCCGCCGAGGACAGCGAGGTGGCGGAGTACGTCCAGACGCTGGAGGAGGCCCGGGACACGGCCGATCTGCCGGAGGCCTCGGGCGAGGCGATCGCGCGCGAGTTCGAACGCTACCTCCGTCGGCGGGACGGGGGCCCTGCGGGGCACGCCACGGAGTCGGGCGACGCGGCGTACCTCCGTGACCTGACGGCGGGCCGGACCTGGCCCCGGCCGACCCCGACCGACCCACCGGCCGACCCGGCCGAGGGCTCCGCCGAGGCCCCCTCGGCGCCCGAGGACTCCCCGTCGGACGCGACGCCCGACGGCCCGCCGGATCCGCCCGCGGGCGACGACCCGGAGCCGGGCCCCGAGGCCTGAGCGTGCCGCGGTGGGGGCACGGGGGCGCCGCCCCCGGACCCCCGCGCCTCAATCGCCGGCGGGGCTGGAATGTGCTGCGCACATCCAGCCCGCCCGGCGATTGAGGGCACCGGCGCGCAGCGGCGGTACGGGGTCCGGGGCGGAGCCCCGGTTTCGGGATGGGGGTCCCCCCGGACGGAGTCTGGGGGAGGGCGGGGAGGGGACGGCTCCGCGCAGCGGCAACCCGGACCGCGCCCCCGCCACCCGTCGGCTCCGGCCCGGGAACGGGGACACCCCCCGCGGAGGACCGCGGGGGGTGTCAGGGAGACGGAGGGGTCAGAGGGCTACACCCAGGAGGGCGTCGGCGGTCCGGGAGACCAGCCCGGGGGCAGAGGCGTCGGCGCCGCCGTCGGAGGCCTGGAGGGCGACCCAGCGGTCGATCGCGGCGAGGGCCGCCGGCGCGTCGAGGTCGTCGGACAGGGCCGCCCGCACCTCCTCGACCAGCGCGTCGGCCGAGGGCCCGTCCGGCCAGGACACGGCGGCGCGCCAGCGCCCGAGCCGGGCCACGGCCTCTTCCAGGACGGAGTCGGTCCACTCCCAGTCGGAGCGGTAGTGGTGCGCCAGCAGGGCCAGGCGGATCGCCGCCGGGTCCACCCCCGCACGCCGCAGCGCCGAGACGAAGACCAGGTTGCCCTTGGACTTCGACATCTTCTCGCCGTGCAGCGCCACCATGCCGGCGTGCACGTACGCCTTGGCCATGGGGAACTCGCCGGTCAGCACCTGCGCGTGCGAGGCGCCCATCTCGTGGTGCGGGAAGGCCAGGTCGGAGCCGCCGCCCTGGATGTCGAAGCCCATGCCCAGGTGGTCCAGGGCGATGGCCACGCACTCAATGTGCCAGCCGGGCCGGCCGCGGCCCAGCGAGCCGCCGTCCCAGCTCGGCTCGCCCTCGCGGGCGGCCATCCACAGCATCGGGTCGAGCGGGTTCTTCTTGCCCGGGCGGTCCGGGTCGCCGCCGCGCTCCGCGGACAGCAGCCGCATCGCCTCGGCGTCCAGGTTGGAGACCCCGCCGAAGTGCGGGTCGGCCTCGACGGAGAAGTAGACGTCGCCCTCGAGCTCGTACGCGGCACCCGCGTCCCGGAGCCGTTCGACCAGCGGGACGATCCCGGGTATGGCCTCGACGGCGCCGATGTAGTGCTGCGGCGGGAGCATCCGCAGGGCGGTCATGTCCTCGCGGAAGAGCGCGGTCTCGCGCTCGGCGAGTTCGGTCCAGTCGTGTCCGTCGCGCTCCGCCCGCTCCAGCAGGGGATCGTCGACGTCGGTGACGTTCTGGACGTAGTGGACCTGCCGCTTGGTGTCGAGCCACACGCGCTGCACGAGGTCGAACGCGTTGTAGGTCGCCGCGTGACCCATGTGGGTCGCGTCGTACGGGGTGATGCCGCAGACGTAGATACGGGCGACGGGACCGGGGTCGAGGGTGATCTTCCCCTGGGTCGCGGTGTCGTGGATCTGGAGGTCGCGGCCCTTGCCGGGCAGGGCGGGAACCTCAGAAGCGGGCCAGGCATGCATGTCTTGAGCCTAACCGGACGGATGTTCCGTCACCGAACCGGACCGGCAGGGTTGGCTTGATCCACACCCTTGTATCTTGGCCGGTTCTATGCGTGCCGGGCCGCGGCCGCACTCACACCGGCGGCCACGGGATCGCAGGCCAGCTGCCGCTCGGCGCCGGGTGCCGGCCGTCGGCGAGCAACTGCGCCACCCGCTGCCGTACCGCCGCCAGCTCGGCGGTGGTGATCAGTTCGGCCAGCCGGGTGGCGAGCGGGCTCCCGTCGGCCAGTTCTCCGCCGAGCCTGTGCAGGACGTCCAGCGCCTCGTCGGTGAGCGGTTCCCCGGCCCACCCCCACAGGAGCGTCCGCAGCTTGTCCTCGGTGTTGAAGGTCACGCCGTGGTCGATGCCGTACAGGCCGCCGCCGGGGCCCGGGAGCAGGTGGCCGCCCTTGCGGTCGCCGTTGTTGATCACCGCGTCGAGGACGGCCAGCCGGCGCAGCCGGGGGTCGTCGGCGTGCACGAGCAGGGCGGTGCGGCCCTCGCCCACCTCGGCGAAGCCCACCGCCTTCCAGCCCTCGCCGGCCTCCTCGCCCTCGACCAGGGCCAGCAGCGAGGCCTCGGGGGCCGCCTCGTCCGCCTCGATCCACTGCTGGACCATGCCCTCGCCGTAGGGGCCCTCGCGCAGCACGGTGGGCGGCACCAGCCCCCAGCCGGTGGCCTCGGAGAGCAGGTACGCGGCGACCTCGCGGCGGGCCAGGTTGCCGTCGGGGAAGTCCCACAGGGGCCGCTCCCCCGCCACCGGCTTGTAGACGCAGGCGGCCGTGACGCCCTCGTGGGCGACGTCGCACAGCAGCACCGCGTTGGACGCCTCGCGGATCCGGCCCCGGACGGTCAGCTCGCCTCGGGCGAGCAGTTCCTCCATGGCCGTGCGCTGCCCCGGATCCTGGGTCTCCATGCCGGACATCCCCGCTCCCCCGCTCACGCGCCGCGCCGGTAGCCGTTCTGGCGGGGGCAGACGTGGCCCTCCGGGTCCAGCGGCAGGCTGCACAGCGGGCACGGTGGCCGGCCCGCGTTGACCACGTCCAGGGCGCGCTTGGCGAAGGCCCGGGCCTGGGCGCCGGTGAGCCGCACCCGCAGCATCGGCGGGCCGTTCTCCTCGTCCTGGAGCAGCCGCTCCTCGGCCTCGGCCAGGTCCTCGTCGGAGTCGGCGTCGAGCTCCACCAGGGCCTGCGCCTCGACGATCATGCGCTGTTCCTCGCCGTCCCAGGCCAGGGCCATGGTGCCGACGCGGAACTCCTCGTCGACCGGGACGTCCAGCGGCGCCGTGTCGGCCGCCTCGGCGGGGGCGACGGCCGGGACCGGGGCGTTGCCCCCGGTGCGGCGCACGACCTCGTCGAGGAGTTCGTCCATCCGCTCGGCCAGCGCGGCGACCTGGGTCTTCTCCAGGGAGACGCTGGTGACCCGGGGGCCGGAGGAGGCCTGGAGGAAGAACGTCCGGCGTCCGGGCAGCCCGACCGTGCCGGCCACGAAGCGGTCCGGCGGGTCGTAGAGGAACACCTGACGGGGCACGTCCAGTCTCCGTAAGTCTCGGTCGGCCCGGCCGGGTGCGCCCCGGAGCGGGGACGGCGCGGGTGCAGGGCGGTTGCGGCTCCATCCACCCTACTGCGCCAAAGGATCAGCCCGCGCCCGCGGCACCGCCCACGACGGCGTTCCCGTCGTCGCCGGTGGCCTCGGGGGCCTTCTCCCGCGGGGCGAAGCCGGCGAGGTCGCCGGTGTCGCCCAGGCGCAGGAGGTACGGCCGGGTCGCGGTGTAGCGGATCACGGTGACCGAGCAGGGTTCGACGGAGATCCGCTGGAAGAGGTCCAGGTGCAGGCCGAGGGCGTCCGCGACAAGGGACTTGATGATGTCCCCGTGCGAGCACATGACGTACGACGCGTCCGGTCCGTGGTCGGCGTCGATCCGGGCGTTCCAGTCCCGGACCGCGGCCACCGCGCGGTCCTGCATCTGGCGCATGGACTCGCCGCCGGGGAAGGCGGCGCCGGAGGGGTACTGCTGCACGACCTTCATCAAGGGTTCATCGGCCAGTTCGGAGAGCTTGCGGCCGGACCAGTCGCCGTAGTCGCACTCCCCGATCCGGTCCTCGGCGTGCAGTTCCAGTCCGGGGCGGGCGGCCAGCAGCGGCGCCAGGGTCTCCCGGCAGCGCTGCAGGGGGCTGGAGACGGCGGCGGCCAGCGGCAGGCCGGCCAGCCGGCCGGGCAGCGCCCCGGCCTGTGCGGCGCCGCGCTCGTCGAGGGCGATGCCGGGGGTCAACCCGGCGAGCACGCCCGCGGTGTTCGCCGTGGAGCGTCCGTGCCGGACCAGGAAGAGGGTTGCCATGGCCCCCAGCGTAGGCGCTGACGTGCGGCCCGGGCGGGGTCGGGGGAGAATGCCCCCCGTGATTGTGGACAGTGCGATTTACCGTGACGGCCGCCGGACGGCGGGGCCCGAGGACCTCTCGGACGCCCTCGACGAGGCCCGGGCCACCGGCGACGCCTTCCTGTGGGTGGGGATGTACGAGCCCACGGAGAAGGAGTTCGAGCACGTCCGCAGCGAGTTCGGCCTGCACCCGCTGGCCGTGGAGGACGCGCTGACCGCGCACCAGCGGCCCAAGTTGGAGGTCTACGACGACTCGCTCTTCGTGGTGCTCAAGCCGGTGGTCTACGACGACGACCTGGACACGGTCACCACGGGCGAGCTGATGGTGTTCATCGGCGACTCGTTCGTCGTGACCGTGCGGCACGGCACCGGCGGCGCGCTGGCCGAGGTGCGGACCCGGCTGGAGCAGGACCCGAAGGTGCTCAAGCACGGTCCGACGGCCGTGCTGTACGCGGTGAGCGACGCGGTGGTGGACCACTACATCGACGTGGCCGCCGAACTCCAGGCGGACCTGGAGGAGCTGGAGGCCGAGGTCTTCGCCCCGGACGGCGGGGACATGAAGAACACCGCCTCCCGGATCTACAACTTCAAGCGCCAGGTGCTGGAGTTCCGCCGGGCCACCGCCCCGCTGATGCTGCCGATGAGCCGGCTGGCCGCGCCCGGGGTGCCCTTCGTCCACGACCAGGCGCAGCCGTTCTTCCGGGACGTGGCCGACCACCTGACCAAGGCCAACGAGTACGTCGAGGGGCTGGACCGGCTGCTGTCGGACGCCCTGTCGGCACACCTGGCGCAGATGGGCGTGCGGCAGAACGACGACATGCGGAAGATCTCCGCGTGGGCGGCCATGGCGGCGGTCCCGACCATGGTGGCCGGCATCTACGGGATGAACTTCGAGCACATGCCGGAGCTGGGGACCCGCTACGGCTACGAAGTGGTGCTGGTCCTGATGGCGCTGATCGTGTGGGGGCTGCACCGGCTGTTCAAGCGGCGCGGCTGGCTCTGAGCCGGTACCGGCCGGGCCCGGGTCAGGCGTACTCGGCCGCGGCGGCCAGCGGGCCGCCCAGCGCGTTGCGCCGCTCGGGCATGCGCAGGCCGACCGCCCGGTGCCAGCCGGCCAGCCGCTCGTACCCGTACACGCCCCTGATGCCGGCGGCCAGCACGGCGGACTTGGCGGCGGGCCACTGGAGGATGCGGCCCATGTGCTCCATGACGGCGAGGCTGACGTCCCGGTAGACCGCGATCTCGGCGAGGGCGCTCTCGCGCAGGATCCGGGCGATGGTGCGGCCGTGCCCCTCGCGGTTGAGGCGCAGCAGCTCCTCGTGGCAGTAGGCGAGGTGGTTGTCCTCGTCGTTGCTGATCATGCGGATGGCCCGGCCGACCTCGGGGTGGTCGCCGAAGTGGGTGCGGAGCATGACCATCTGGTCGGCGGCCCGCTGCTCGGTGACCCGGCTGTGGGCGAGGTAGACGACGATGTCCTGCTCGGTGAGGCGTTCCTCGGCGCGCAGCTTGCTGTGGGCCAGGCCGATGCCGGCCCGTTCGAGGAGCATCGTGTAGTCGGTCTCGGGCGGCACCGGTACGGGGTCCAGGCCGCGCTTGCGCATCAGCTGGTGGAAGATCCGGCCGTGCTTGTCCTCGTCCGCGCCGTGCCGGGTGATCTTGGGCGCCAGGTCTGCCATCGCGGGCGGCACCAGGGCCGCGATCCGGCCGTTCTCCCAGCCGCCCTGGGACTCGCCGCTGGCCGCGATGGAGCAGAACAGCCGGTAGGAGTCGTCGTTGTCGAGGATCTCCTGGAACAGGCTTCGGGCCGAGAGCATCACTGCCACCTCTTCTCCGCGGACCCCCGGACACAAAGTCAAAGCCCGATGGGATACCCGGGCAACAGGGGCGGCGGCCGGACTCGGCCGAACGAAGGACGGGGGGCACACAGGAGCGGACCGCCCGGCCGTAACCGGCCGGGCGGCGCGGGCGTTGTTGCGGTGACGGCCGTGGCGGGGAAGACCCCCGAGCCCCCACCACGGCCGGGGGCTCGCGAACCGCCCGGCCCGGGTCACCCCGGGCCGGGCGCGTGGGTGTCCGGGGTCAGGCCAGACCGGCCAGCTCCAGCGCCTCGGTGCCGGCCCGCAGGGCGGCGATCCGCTCGTCCAGGCCGAAGCCGGCGGGCGCCAGCGTCAGCGTGGTCACCCCGGCCGCCGCGTAGGCCTTCATGCCGTCCGCGATCCGCTCGACGGTGCCGAGCAGCGTGGTGGAGTCGATCAGCTGGTGCGGGACGGCCGCGGCGGCGCCCTGCTTGTCGCCGGCCAGGTACTTGTCCTGGATCTCGGCGGCCTCCTTCTCGTACCCCATGCGCTGGGCGAGCTGGTTGTAGAAGTTCTGCTTGCGGCTGCCCATGCCGCCGACGTACAGGGCGGTGTACGGGCGGAAGGTGTCGGCCAGCGCGGCGACGTCCTCGCCGAGGGCCAGCGGCACGGTCGGGCAGACGTCGAAGCCGTCCATGGTGAGCCCGGCCTTCTCGCGGCCCGCGCGGATGTGCCGCAGGGCGGTCTCCTCGAGATGGGCGGCGGAGGGGAAGATCAGCAGGGCGCCGTCGGCGATCTCGCCGGTCTGCTCGAGGTTCTTGGGGCCGATGGCGGCGATGTAGAGCGGGATGCGGTCGCGCTCGGGGTGCACGGTCAGCTTGATGGCCTTGCCGGGGCCGCCGGGCAGCGGCAGCGTCCAGTGCTCGCCCTCGTAGGACAGGCGCTCGCGGGTCATGGCCTTGCGGACGATCTCGACGTACTCGCGGGTGCGGGCGAGCGGCTTGTCGAACTTGACGCCGTACCAGCCCTCGGAGACCTGGGGGCCCGAGACGCCGAGGCCGAGCCGGAAGCGGCCCTTGGTGAGGGAGTCGAGGGTGGCGGCCGTCATGGCGGTCATCGCCGGCTGGCGGGCCGGGATCTGGAGGATGGCGGAGCCGACGTCGATCCGCTCGGTCTGGGCGGCGACCCAGGACAGGACGGTCGGGGCGTCCGAGCCGTAGGCCTCCGCGGCCCAGCACACGTCGTAGCCGAGGCGGTCGGCCTCCTGGGCGACGGCGAGGTTGTCGGCGTCCATGCCAGCGCCCCAGTAGCCGAGATTGATGCCGAGCCGCATACCCGTACCCCTTACCGATCAGTAACGTCTGGTGCGGGGACTGTAGCGCGGGTCTGACCGATCCGTCAGGGCCCTTAGTAGTCTCAGCGCTCATGGAGCAGAGGCAACTCGGCCGTACGGGCCTTCGGGTGTCCCGGATCGGCCTCGGCACCCTCATGTGGGGGACGCCCGGGGGCACGTCCGAGCACGAGGCCGCCGAGCAGTTGAAGACGTTCTGGGAGGCGGGCGGCACGCTCGTCGACACGGCGGACGTCTACGGCGGCGGCGAGGCGGAGTACCTGCTCGGGCAGTTGACCGGCGGGCTGGTGCCGCGCCGGGACCTGGTGATCGCCACGAAGGCCGGGGGCGTGCCCGATCCGGAGCGCCGCTGCGACGGCTCGCGCGGGCACCTGCTGGCGGCCCTGGACGCCTCGCTGGCCCGGCTGGGCACCGACTACGTGGACCTGTGGCAGCTGCACGCCTTCGACCCGTGGACGCCCCTGGAGGAGACACTGGGCGCGCTGGACTTGGCGGTGACCAGCGGCCGGGCGCGGTACGTCGGCGTCTCCGACCTGTCCGGCTGGCAGTTGGCGAAGGCGGCCACCTGGCAGCTGGCGGCGCCGGGCACGCGGATGCGGCTGGCGAGCACGCAGATGGAGTACTCGCTGCTGCAGCGCGGGGTGGAGCGGGAGGTGCTGCCGGCCGCGCTGGACCTGGGCGTGGGGCTGCTGCCGTCCTCGCCGCTGGGGCGGGGCGTCCTGACGGGCAAGTACCGCGGGGCCGTCCCGCCCGACTCGCGGGGTGCCTCGGAGCAGTTCGCCCCCTTTGTCGCACCGTACCTGGACGAGCCGGCCGGGCGCATCGTGGGCGCCGTGGCGACCGCGGCGCACGGGCTGGCCGTGACCCCGCTCCAGGTGGCGCTCGCCTGGGTCCGGGACCGCCCCGGGGTCGCCGCGCCGGTGGTCGGCGCGCGCACCGCGCAGCAGCTCGCGGAGGCCCTGTCAGTGGAGGCCCTTAGTCTTCCCGAGGAGATCTGCCAGGCCCTGGACGACGTCTCGGCGCCTGTGCACCGCTATCCCGACCAGGACTGGAGCACGCTGTGAGCACGGACCCGGCCCCCCCGCCGGCAGACACGGAAGCCGCGCCGCCCGCCGCCGCCCCGGGCGCGGAGCCGCCCGCCCTGTCCGGCGAAGCCGCGGCGGAAGCGGAGCCGTCCGACCCGGGCGCGGAACCGGCCGACCCGTCCGGCGAAGCCGGGGCGGACGGCGAGGCCGGTGAGGCCGGGAAGCGGACCGAGGCTGAGGCGGAGCTCGCGGCACAGAAGGTGGAGCGCGAGCGCATCGCCCGCCGCAAGGCGGAGCGCGCCGCCCCCATCGACGCCGGCGCCAAACTCAGCGGCACCGCCGCCGACCTGATGGCCGCGGTCCGCGCCGTGGAGAGCGGCAAGGCACCCGCCTCCGCCTTCGCCGGACCACCGCCGGCCCCCCGCCGCACCGCCCCCGCCCCGGCTCCGGAGCCCCGCCGGCCGGCCCCGGCCGCCGCCCCCGCGGCCGTCCCGGCCGAGGTGGTGGCCGCCGTACGCGCCGTACTCGCGCAGGGCGGAGCCCCCGAGGCCCTGGCCCCGGCCGCCGCCGAAGCCCTCGGCGAGGGCGCCGCGGAGGCCCTGCGCCAGGACCCCTGGCAGCTGCTCGCCGTGCCCGGCGTACGCCCGACGCAGGCGGACGGCTTCGCCCGCGCCCTGCTCGGCGCCGACTGCGGCCCGGACGACGCCCGCCGGGCGCCGGCCCTCGTCGGCTGGCTGCTGGCGCAGGCCGCCCTCAAGGGCCACACCGCCCTGGACCAGCCGGTCCTCGTACAGGCGCTGGCCCAGCAGTCCGTACCCGATCCGGAGCGGGCCCTGGAGCAGGCCGTGGCCGAGGGCGTGGTCCTCGTCTTCCAGGAGCCGCTCGGCGACCCGGTCCCCCAGCCGGAGGACGCCGAGGAGGAAGCGGAGCAGCCGGTCCGGGTGCTCTTCGGGCTGGAGGAGCACGCCCTGGCCGAGGAGAGCCTGGCCGACGGCCTGGGCCGGCTGATCAGCACCTTCGGCAAGGACGGCGCCCCGCTCGACGAGGCCGGCTGGGAGCGGGCGGCCGGGGCGGCCCCGGGCCCCTCCGCCGCCGAGCTGATCCGGGCCGTCGCCGGGCACGGCCTGGTGACCCACACCGGCGGCGAGGCCGCCCGCGCCGAACCGGCCGCCCTGCTGGCCGCCGCCCGCGCCCTGGGGCTGCGGGCCGTCGCCGCCGCGCACACCGCCGGCGGCCGGGACCGCTTCGCCGCGGCCCTGGCCGGCACCGGCACGGAGCCGGCCGCCGGAGCCGCCGTCACCGTCGCCGGCCTGCTGGCCGGCACCGAGGGCCCCGGCCGGGACGCCGAGGGCGCCTGGGCCCTGGACCTGCTGGTGGTCCTGGACGCCCCGCAGCTCGACGTGGAGGCCGCCGCGGCCCTGGTCGAGTCCGTCCCCGACGGCGCCCGGCTGGTCCTCAGCGGCGACCCCGGCGTCCTCGGCTCCGCGGGGCCGGGCCGGGTCTTCGCCGACCTGCTGGCCGCCCGGGTCTGCCCCCAGGTCGCCTCCCGCACGCCCGACCCCGGGCCGCTGGGCGAGCTGGTCTCCGGCATCGGGATCGGCGAGCTGACGCAGGTGGACGCCCCGGGCAAGGAGGTCGTGATCGTCCCGGTCCGGGACGCCGGCGAGGCCGTGCACCGCACGGTCCAGCTGGTCGCGGAGTCCGTGCCGCGCGCCTTCGGCGTGCCGGCCGAGGAGGTACGGGTGATCACCCCGGGCCACGGCGGCTCGGCGGGCACCCGCGCCCTCAACGCCGCCCTCAAGGAACGCCTCAACCCGGGCCCGGGCCGCTTCGGCGGCTTCGACCCCGGCGACCGGGTCGTGTACGTCCCGGCCCCGGGCCGCGCCGTGCCCGGCCGGGTCCGCTCCGCCGACGCGGCCGGGCTGCACCTGGAGTGCGGGCCGGAGCGGGTGGTCGTACCGAAGGAGCAGGTCGAGTCCGCGGTGCGGCACGGCTGGGCGGTCACCGCGCACCAGGCGGTGGGCGACCGGTGGCCGGCCGTGGTCGCGGTCCTGCCGGGTGACGCGGCCGGGGCGCTGTCCCGGGACTGGGTCTACACGGCCTTCGGCCGGGCCGAGCGGCACCTGTCCGTGGTGCACGGGATGGACCAGGGGCTGGCTCGGGCCGTGGCGGAGGTGCTGCCGCGGGGGCGTACCACGCGTCTTGGGGCCCTGCTGAAGTCCCTCGTGGCCGCGGCCGCCGAATAGGCCCTGCGCGGGCTGTCTCCGCCCGTGCCGTGCCCGTGCCGGTGGCCGGGGCCCTGCCTCGGCGCTGTGGCGCCCCGCCCTGGGCCCGGGCGGCCCGGGGTGTGCGCCTGGGCCTCGCGCGGGGCCCGGGAGGCCCGGGTACCTGGGCCTCCCGGGGGGGGCGAGGCGGGTGGGGGCGGCTCGGTGCCGCGGCTGGGCGGGTGGGGGTGGGGGTGGCCGCTGCGCGGAGCGGTTCCCCTACCCGCCCTCCCCCAGACTCCGTCCGGGGGGACCCCCATCCCGAAACCGTGGGCTCCGCCCCCGGACCCCCGTTGCCCGGGCGCTGCGCGCCGGGCCTTTCGGGGCTCCGCCCCGGACCCCGCGCCTCAAACGCCGGCGAGGCTGGGGGGATGTACGCGTGCCCAGGCCGTCCGTGGTGTGTGGGGTAGCCCC
>NZ_JBFBGK010000041.1:0-65132 GCF_040684615.1 Streptomyces sp. NPDC089919 | reverse complement strand
GCCGTCCACCGCACCGACCTCGTCCGCATCCGCGAACTCATCAGCGGCGCCGGCGGCACCGTCCTCGGCGCCGTCCTCCACGGCGGACAACCCAGAAGCGCCATGCCCCCGCACGACGGCCTGTTCGTCCACCCCAAACCCGACGCCACCGACGACACCGTGCCCCTGCGCACCGTGTGGACCGGGAGTTTCTGACCGGGCCGGACCATTGCAAGAGGCTCATCAATTCTGCAGAACCAGGAAATCGACCGAAGCGATTTCAGGAGAATATCGGAGGCCAAATCCTCTTCTTGCCGAATAACTTCCGTTCGTCATACAGTGCGCGCGACCGGGAAATCCGGATGGGTCCGGCCCTTCCCGTATCAGGTCATCCGGCCTCGGGCCGCCGCACGACTTACGGAGACTCATGGCACGATCCTCGAGGAAGTTGCAGCCTTCCCGGTCGCGGTCCTGGGCGCGTTGGGTGGCGCCGTTGACCGCCCTGGCCGCGGGGGGCGTGGTCGCCCTGTCGGCGGCGATGTTCGCCGGTTCGGCGGTGGCGCAGGCTCCGCAGACCGTCGACCGGCACGTCGTCGTGCTCGTCGACTTCCGCAATCTCTCCCTGAAAGACCCCAAGAAAGCCCACGACGACGCCGCCCGCAACTTCTTCGGCCGCACGGATTCGCTCGCCTCGTACTACGCGACGAATTCGGGTGGCCGGATGTCGGTCGTCCCCGCCCAGGGCGACGGGGTACTGGGGCCGTTCACCATAGACATGGACGACACCGAGGCCTGCGACACCGGGCAGATGGAAAAGCTCGCCCGCAAGGCGGTCGAGGGGGTCAGCTACGACCGCATATCCATCGTCATGCATTCCAAGTACTGCTCGAACTGGTGGGGTCTGGGATCCATGCCCGGAAAGACGACGTGGCTGCACGAGGGCGCCGTGTCGGACCGGGCCGCCATCATCCACGAGGTCGGGCACAACCTCGGCTTCGCCCACCAGGTGCGTCAGGTGTGCGCCGTCGGCAGCTTCACCTCGTGCACCGACGACGGCTACAGCAACCGCACCCCCATGGGCGGCGGAGGCGAGAAGAAGGGCCTGTCCGCCCCCGAACTCCTCTCCCAGAAGTGGCTGACGAGCGCGCAGACGAGCACGCCCACCGCCACCACCACCGTCCACCTCACCCCCCTGCACGCCCCGGGCGCCGCCGGCACGCGTGCCGTCGACCTCCCGCTGGGCACCGCCGGCGACCGCATCGTCGTCGAGTACCGCGCCCCGGACCCCGGCACCCCGGACGTCTCCCTCACCGCGGGCGTGGACGTGTACCGCGTCCCCAAGGGCAAGTACGACCACGCCGTCATGATCAGCAACGTCAAGCACGACGCCCAGGGCGTCGCAGGGTCCTTCGCCGGGCAGAGCAGCCTGGCCGACACCGGCGCCGGCCTGGCCCTGAGCGTCACCCGGACCGGCGCCGACGGCGCCGACGTACACATCCGGTTCGGCGACCTGCCCGGCACGGCGTCCTCGGCGCCTGCCGGACCGTCGCCGTCCGTCGGCATCGGCACCGGGCCCACCAACGAGCCCGGACCGAAGGAGAGCCCCGTCTCCACCGTCGTGCCCGGCCGGACCGCGACCACCACCTCGTCCGAGGACCCGCTCGAGACCGAGACCGAGACCGCGGCCGCCCCGACAGCCGGCGCCACCCTCGCCTCCACCGGGACCTCCGTCACCGCCCTCGCCGTCACCGGCCTGGTCCTCATCGTCGAAGGAGCGGCCGCCGCCGTGATAGCCCGCCGCCGACGTACCGGCCACCGCCGGCACTGACGCCCTGACGTTCCGCACCGGGTGGGGATCCGGAGCGGGGCGGGCCGCCGACCGATCTCGGGTCAGCACGACCGGTCGGCCACGGGCCCCGGCACACCCGCCAGGTGTGCCGGGGCAGCGTTGCGTCCGGACCCGCGGCGTCCCCTCCCGGTCGCGGACCGCCCTGCCATCAAGCCGCCCGTACCGCGAACGATCCGGTAGCGCCAACCACCCACAGGAAGAGCGGAGTCCGGACACCGGACCGGAAGTCCGAAATCCGGTCAGCACGGCCGAGTCGAAGGCGTCCGCGTGATGATCCGACCCGCTCGACGGGCGGTCGCCGATCCGCTGCGCGGCCCGGAACTGCGGCGACACCCGGCCGGCCACCCACCGGTACGCGCTTACCGGGCGGACGTCTTCCGGTCGGCGCGGCCGACTCCCGCAACCGCCGAATGGCCTGACCACGAGCTGGTCGGCCCCCCGCCCGGCTCCTACGCTGCCCGTGTTCCCACCACAGCGCTCCTGACGAGCGCCCGGCATCCGCGGTCAGCCTGCCGGTCCGCGCGCGGCTCCCATCCGCGCGCCCCAGCCCGCCGGCTGGTTCCTCCCCCCACCCCGCCTCACGCCGACCGCGGCCGTGCGCCGCAACCGGCCTGCCACCGCAGCGGATTGGAGAAGCATGTCCGGAGGAATGATGGTGAGCGGCGCGATCGCGCTGCTGCTCGCAGCGGCCCTGCCGACGTCCACCCACAGCCCGTCGTCGTTCACGGACCCGCCGACCGACCGGATCGTCATCGACGTCGCCACGGTCAACGGCTCCGGGTGCCCGAGGGACACCGCGGCCGTCGCCGTCTCCGAGGACAACACCGCCTTCACCGTCACGTACAGCCAGTACCTCGCCCAGGTCGGCGGCGGCGCCCCGGCCACCGCCGCGCGCCGGAACTGCCAGCTCAACCTGGTCGTGCACGTCCCGCACGGCTTCACCTACGCCATCGCCAGCGTCGACTACCGCGGCTACGCCTCCCTCGCGCGCGGCGCGACCGCCACCGAGAAGGCCTCGTACTACTTCCAGGGCTCGCCGCAGACCGCTGGCCGGGAGCACCCGTTCGGCGGTCCGTACGAGGACAGTTGGCAGACCACCGACTCGACCGACTGGGCGCAACTGGTCTGGGCACCCTGCGGGGTGCAGCGCAACTTCAACATCAACACCGAACTCCGGGTCCGCCAGGGAACGTCCGCGCCCGGCTCCGTCAGCTACATGACCATGGACTCCACCGACGGCGACATCAGCACCCTCTACCACCTGGCCTGGCAGGAGTGCCCGACCAAGTGACCCCACGGCGCGGGGGCTCCACGGGGCCCCCGCGCCCTTCCGGCTGCGTCAAGTGCCGTGACCGGGAGGGGTCCGCCTAGCGGCGGCCGGTCGTGCTGCTGTCGGGAGAAGAGGCGTCCGGGGTCTGGGTGATGCAGGTCGTCGCTCCCGCAGACGTCGAGATCAGTAGGTCGGGTGCGGGTCCGCCAGTTCGGTGGCAGGAGCCGTTGTCGTCAGGTCGTAGGCGGCGCTCCGAATGCCGCGATGATGTCGCGGAGGTCTAGACCGACAAGGGCGGCCGTCTCCGTGATGGTCGGACCGAAGACGGTAATGACTCGGTTCTTGTCCACCAGGAACGCCGGCTCCGCGAAGTTGAAGAAGTGGGCGACGTTGTTGGACGGGGTCGGGACGAAAGGCGGATGGGACAGGGCACTCGGCATCGGGAGCAGCGTGTTCCGCCAGTGCCGTCGGGGCACCAGGCTCGTGACACTCGCGGGGCGACGCTGAGGCGACTCGAACGTATGCCAGATGAGCCTGACGTTCTGGTGTGTCACCAGGCTGTTGGCACGCGCTTCCTCAAGCATTTCTATGAACAGGTCGACCATGCCCTTGGTGCCCCCCAATGTGGGAGCCACGAGCAGAGCCCGGTACGCGGTGGTCCAGGCGGGTGACCCTTGCTGACCCGCGAGATCGGCCTTCGCCTTGAGCTCCTCGGCGCGATTGTTGAGCTTCTTGGCCTTCGCCTGGAGAGTGTCTATCCCGAACCAGCTCGGATCGGCTGGAACGGGTTGCTGATCCACCGCGAGGTGGAAGTGGTAGAAGTCGACCGGACTGGCACCCCAGGTGGCCGACGGGGTGTGCGCCCCGTCCGGAGAGCCCCGCGGATCCAGCAGCTCGGCGAGAGCTGCGACGATCGCGTCCCGAAAGACCTGAGGGATGTTGCCACACACGGGGTTGAAGGTGAAGCTCACGCCCGCGTCCAGACGGTCCCTCTCGTCCTTCCGCGTGAAGTTGAAGGCAGGCAGGGGTCGGCCCTTCCAGGAGAGCCACTCCTCACGGTCCGCATAGGGCAGTGCCCATGCCGCGTCGAGGTGAGAGATGGTTCCCTGGCCGACCACGGGGTCAGCAGGGCTCAGCCCCTCGTCCTGCTTGTACTTGATCACGGCGGCGGAGGTCTCATTGCCGAAGAACCCCGTGGCGCCGCTCGGTATCGCGTAGCGTGGGCCCAGGTCGATGAGCGCATTTTGGACGGCCATGATGTGCTCACCGCTCTGGCCGAATTTGAGGTACGCGCTGGTGTTTCCGGCGCGAACCTGCTCCAGTACCGGGTCCCCGCGGAAGCGCGCGGATTCGAGTGATGGCGGCGCAAGCCCGTGCGTCAGGTGTCCCCAGGTCTGGGGGCCTACGATGCCGTCGACGACGATGGCCACACGACTTTGGAACTCGCGCACTCTGGCGTCTGTGATCGGTCCGAACTGACCGTCGACGGCGAGCTGGTGCAGATCGGGAATGTGAGCGTTCAGCAGCCGCTGTACCTTGCGCACCGCGGGACCGTGCGCCCCCTGCTGCAATGTGGGTGTGCCGATGGCCGCCTCCTGTGAGGCCTCGCCACCCGTGAGCATGCCCCAGGTCTGCGGACCCACGACACCATCCACCGTAATCTCCACGCGACGCTGGTACTCACGCACCCGGCCGTCCGTCAACGGCCCGAAATCCCCGTCGACGGCCAACGACGGCAGATCGGGAACATGCTCGTTCAACAACTGCTGGAGCTTACGCACCGCCGGGCCGTCCGAGCCCTGTTTGAGGATCGGAGTACCGACACCGTCCGACGGATCGTTCGGGGACATGTCTACCTCCTGGACTTCACCGTGCGGTTTCACCGCGTGCCAGGCTTCCCCCTGCTACTGCGTCAGGTGTCCCCAGGTCTGGGGCCCTACGATGCCGTCGACGACGATGGCCACACGACTTTGGAACTCGCGCACTCTGGCGTCTGTGATCGGTCCGAACTGACCGTCGACGGCGAGCTGGTGCAGATCGGGAATGTGAGCGTTCAGCAGCCGCTGTACCTTGCGCACCGCGGGACCGTGCGCCCCCTGCTGCAATGTGGGTGTGCCGATGGCCGCCTCCTGTGAGGCCTCGCCACCCGTGAGCATGCCCCAGGTCTGCGGACCCACGACACCATCCACCGTAATCTCCACGCGACGCTGGTACTCACGCACCCGGCCGTCCGTCACCGGCCCGAAATCCCCGTCTACGGCCAACGACGGCAGATCGGGAACATGCTCGTTCAACAACTGCTGGAGCTTACGCACCGCCGGGCCGTGGGAATGGAGGCTCAGGGTCGGGAAGCCGACACCGTCCGGGGCCGCGACGGAAACCATGTTCCAATCGTAGAAGATGGTGTAGAAGCCGCCGTGTTGTTTGACGTCCAAGGCCTTCTGGACGCCGAGGTCGGATTGCGTCCCGATGAGCAGGGGGTTTTGAGCCGTCAGCGTGAGTGAAACGGGAACGAAGACGTCGTCGGAAAGACCCTCGTCGATCGCCGTGATGATTCCGTCGTAGGCGGCACCGGCGAGAATTCCCACAGCGAAGCCGACCACGGTTCCGATTCCGGGAATCGCCGAACCCACCGCCGCGCCGGCGAGGCTTGCCGCCGCCGAGCTGGCGGCCGACACCACTACGGTCCTGATCTTCTGTCCGACCTGCTCGTTGAGCACTTCGAAGGCCTTGGCCAGGTCGCCGTTGTCATGTTCGACGATGAACAGCGTCACCGTGTACGTCCGAGGCCAGTCGCCGGGCTGTTGAAGGTTAAAGTCAATCAGAACATGCGGGTTGCTGGCCCACGGGACGCGGACGGCGTCGGCGGAAACATCGCCGATCTGGGGAGCGTGGATCAGGTCGACGGCTGGTTTTCCATCGGGCCCTTTCTTTACCGACGAAGAGTCAAGCCCTACGGCGGACATATAAACTTCATCGTTTGCGCCCTGAAGAAAGTCGTCGGTGGACTCGTGCTCGATAAATCCACGCAGTCGGAACTGAAGGCGCGCGGGAACTGCGTTCTCGGTCATGGCTTATCCCTGTCACTGCCGGAGGCGAGACATCACAGGGCCTATGGCCAAAGCGCATGCCCAACTGCGTACGGGCCAAATAGGCTCCCGCACATCTCTGTTGTCCCCCAACTCACATCGTACGCCCACCCCGTGGTCCGCGCGAGAGCGCCGTGGCCCTGCTGCGTCCCCGTATTCGACGGCGTCGAGGAAGCCGGCTCCTTCTAGCTTCACGCTTTTACGGGCCCTTCCGAAGGATCAAAAAATCCCGCCCGAGCGCTCGGCTCACACGCTGGTCTGGGCCTCGAGGGCGCGTCGGGTCGCCGGTCCGTAGACGCCCGTCGGGTCGGAGGTGATGTGCTGGCGCTTCTGGTAGTCGGCGACGGCGCTCTCCAGGGCGTGGCCGTACTGCGCCTGCATGTCGCCGTCGAACATGTCTATCTGGTGCAGCCGTTGTTTGAGTGCCTTGACCTCCGGTCCCGTGTCCCCGGGGCGAAGCGTGGCACCCCGCGGTGCTGGCGGCAGAGGAGAGGGAGGCGGGGGAGGCCCGGGGGTGCGCGATGGACTCACCGTGCGGGAGGGGCCGGGGCTCGGGGACCGGACGACGGGAGCGGTCGGCGTGGTGAGGTCGGTGACGAGAGTGCCATCCGGTGCGGGAGGCCCGGTGGTCGAGCCGCCGACCGAGGCGTCCGGGGTCGGTGTCCCGGTGGGCCCGGGCGCCCGGCCCGTGGCGGACGTGAGCGGGGTGGCTCCCGACAGCCCCGCGGGCCGCTCTTCCTCCCCGCCGCCCGAGAGCATTCCGGTCGCCAGCGCACCGGCGTGCAGCACCACGACCGCGGCTCCGATCGCCACCGGTACCGTGCTGCGGGGCCGCCGCCGCCCCGCACCACCGGCGCGATCGCCGGGTTCCTCCCCGGACACCGGCGGAACACCTTCTGCACGCACCTTCTTTTCCTTCCAGAACGGATACCCGCGATTATGCAGAACTCCGGAGACCTGGCACAGCCTCAGAAAGGAAACTCCCGTGCTGCGCACTTCGGTTGTCCGGGCGTCGCTCATGCAGGGCTCTGAAGAATCCTCAACGGTCATGTCGATTTCGTGACATCGCTCGGCCCGTTGACTTCGGCAGGCCTTTCGGGCTCGGCCTCCTCCTGCGGGATGACTGCTCCCCGCCACGTTCCATAGCAGGTCAGGACGTATCCGGAAGGGTCGCCGGGGGGCCAGGGCCGTACCGACCGGAGCGGCGTGGCCGGTGTCCATTGCCTGAGCAGACCATTCGTCGCCTCCCTTTCCCCTGCCTGGCGAAGCGGCCCGCGGCCGCGGGATGGTCCTCCGTCATGACGGCCGACCGTACTGTGGACGGATTCCTCGACCGGCGTCCCCTGTGAGGATTCTCCTCGTCGGAACAGTCGGGCAAGGAATGGGAGTACGCGGAATGGCTGGGCGGCACAGGAAACCGTCCGCGGCGACGCGGCAGAAGCAGGCTCTGAGACTGGGCGCCGTCACCGCCCCGCTCGCGGTGGGCATCGTGGCGGCCGGTGCGGGGGGTGCGTCCGCCGCCGGCCCGACCGCGGTCTTCGGCAGTCCCGCCGGCGTACCCAGCGCGCCCCGCCTCACGCAGGTCCACACCACGGCCCCCACGACCGTCGGGCGCCTCGAACTGCCCCGGCTCCCCAAATCGCCCTCGCCGAACGGCGTGAAGAGCGGCGAGACGATACCCGGAGCGGGCCCGACCATCCTCCCGCCCACGCAGCCGTACCAGGAAACGCTGGGCGACCACCTGACCAACGCGGCGACGGTCATCAAGTCAGGCGGCGCGGCGCTCGGGGCGGTTGCGGCGGTCAGCGGCCCCGGCGCGGCCGTCGCCGGACCTGCCGCCATCGGCGCCTCGGCCTTGGGCTACACCCTGCAGGGCGCCGGTTGGGTGGCCAACAACGGCGACCGGGCGGTGGGAGCGGCGAACCAGCTCTTCCGGTGCGTCCCCGCCGCCGACGGGAGCTGCCCCCAGACCCTGGGCGCCGTATCGGACAGCCTCACGCACAACCAGGAGGCCGCGAGCCGCTATTGGGCCGACCACGAGATCCACCGTCCGAACAGGCCGGCGGCCGCGCCGGGGGACACCGCCGGTGGTGCGCTGTCCCAAGCCGGGGACGCGGCCGCAGCGTTCTTCGAGGACGCGACCGGCCAAGGGCGCGGCGCCGACGTCGGCGCACCCAACGGCGCCGTGCGGGTGGGACATACAGCAGGCCCCCACGGCCTGCTGGTGGCCGAGAACCTGGCCACCGGCGAGCAGTACGTCCGCATGCCCAACGGCGAATGGCAGCAGAGCCGGCCCCTCGGTCCGGTGACCGAGCCGGCGCCGTCCGGGGCAGCACAGGACGAGGAAGGCGGTGGCCGGCAGACCCGCGAAGCGGGCTTCGAGAGTGCCGGTACGGCAGACGGCGCGGAGCCGGTCCAGGACCAGGAGGCGTCGCAGCAGGAGCCGGTGGCCGAGGAGGCGCCGACGGAAGAGGCACCGGTCCAGGAGCCGGCGGCCGAGGACACGCCGGCCCAGGACACGCCGGCCGAGTACCCGTCCGACCAGACGCCCGACCAGACGGAGTCCGAGACGGAACCGGCCGCCGAGGACTGGACCGCCTGGTCGCAGGATTCCGGCTCGGACACGGGCACCGATGCCGGCGACGAGTACGTGGACGGAGACGCCGGTGACGCTGCGGAGTACGCGGCGGAGGGGTGACGAAGTGCGCTCACCTGCCGGTGCGCAACCCGTGTCCGGGTCGCGCACCGGCAGGTGCCGTCGGGGACTACGGGGCCGGCGGCGAGAGCGGGGCGAGGCGCGTCACGCGCGCACCCGAGACGGCCGTGCCGCGTACCGGAGCCCCGGCCTGTTGCTCAACGAGCGCGGAGCCGGCCGGGGCGGCGACAGCGCGAGGCGTCGCCGGCGACCCCTCGTTGTCCGGGGTGACCAGCAGCGGCCGCTCGGACGTGCAGTGCTGCCGCTCGGTCTCGGTCAGCGGCCCGGTCCGCTGGTACACCCGGTCCGGCACGTCGGCCGACGGCAGGTCGACCATCGTGTCGATCGAGTACCAGCCCTTCCCCGTCGTGACGTTCGCCGCGTTCTTGTTGTCGGTCACGGCACCCGAGAAGACCCCGGCGATCCGCTCGCGGGCCGGCTGCACCTCGATCCAGCTGGCCTCACCGGGCTGGATCTGCACGGAGATGTCCTGGGTGGAGGTGCGCGGGGAATCCAGCGGGGTCTCGGTGTTGGCCAGGTTCACGTTCAGGTCGTACCGCTGGAAGCCGGCCTGCACCGCCTTGAACCGCTCGTCCGTGTTGGTGCCGTTGGCCAGCGTGGTCGGTTTCCCGATCTCGTAGTCGTCGATCCCGGTGTTGTTGGACTTCTGCCCGAGGTAGTTCTTGGCCCGGTTGGCCTCCTGGCCGAACGGATCGAACCCCTCCTCGGTCCACGAGGCCGTCCGCTTGTCGGTGACGGGATTGCGCGTGCAGTTGAAGTACGTGAAGTCCTTCAGGATCCGGTTCTCCGCGAAGTACTTGTACGTCCCCGAGGCGTCGACCGCGAAGTAGCAGGACGCGCTGGTGGTGCAGTAGTCGTTGGTCGGATCGATCTTGCCCGTGTTGTTGGCCGTGTTGCTGCCGTTGTCGGCCATGACCGTGGCCCAGTCGGGGACATTCGTCAGTTTGAGCGCGCGGTACGCCGCCCACGGCAGGTCGTTCCGCTTGATGAACTGATCGGGCTTCGGGAAGGTGGTCCGGTCCGCCTTCACGGTCACGTTGGTGATCAGCGCACCGCACTTGCCGTCCACCAGCGAGCTGAAGACGACCTTCGGGTGGTCCTCCTGAGCCGTGAAGGTGAACGGCGCGGCCGGCGCCCATCCGGACGCCGGAGTGCTGTACTGCTGTGCCGCGTACTCGGTGGCTCCCGTCGCCGAGGCGACCTTGTAGTTCCTGACCTGAGCGGCGCAGCTCTGGACGCTCGGCGAGGCCGGTGCGGCGTCGAACCGCACCTCGACGGCCGTCCCCTTGCGGACGCCCCAGAGCCTGGTCTGTAGCACGCCCCTGGCGTTCCCGTTCAGCGCCACCGCCTGGAACCCCCGGGGGTGGGCGGCCGCGGCGGCGCTCACCACCAGGGTGGGATTGGGGGAGTACGTGCCGTCCTCGTACTCGTTCGTCCAGTAGTCCGGCGCCGTGGCGGTGAAGGCACCCGTCTGGTTGTTCGCGGCGAAGTTCCCGTTCCGGATCGAGACCGGGACCCAATCGGCGTCAGCCGCCCGGGCGAGGGAATCCGAGCCGTACGTGGTGAATCCCAACGACAACGCCAAGGCGCCACCGAGAACCCCGGAAAACGAAATGCCGGCCGATCGAAACCGCACAGGACCCTCCTGGTGGGATTTGCGTGTCGACATCTATGCCGTGCCGTCACGCCCCCAAACCGGTCGAGGAGGAAGCCCCCGGAAAATCCACCCCGGCGCCGGTGCGCCGAGCGGCCGTCACGGCCACCACTCGTGCCGGTACCCCGGCCGGCCCGCGTACGGGAGCGTGAGCACCCGCAGGGTCCATCCGGTGGTGACCGGGGGCGGGGCGAACCGGCGGCCGGTGTCGTCACTCAGCCAGCGCTCGCCCGCGTCCTCGTGCAACGGGCCCATCCAGCCGAGGCCGCACGCGCGGGAGAAGTCGTGCTCGGTGGCGCACGCCGGTGCGCAGGCGTGGTGGGAGGCGTCGAGCAGCATCCGGGTGGCCTGGACCTGCGCCAGCACGCGCGCTCGGCCCCACGTCCCGTCCGGGGCCGCGCGGGCGGCCCGCTCGTCCTCGTCGAGGCAGGCGCGCAGGAACCGTACGAGGTCGTCGTCCATCGGCCCAGTATCCCCGGCGCACCGGAGCCGTGTCCGTGCCCCCGGCGGCTGGAACCGGTACGGGGTGGGTAGGGTCTCGGGGTGTCCTGTTTTGATCTTTAGGGGTGGGTTTTGTCTCGTCAGAGCTGGTCCGTGCGGGCCGTGGTGACGGTGTGTGCGGTGGTCGGGGTGGTGGCGGGCTGCACCGCGTCCCCGGACGCCGGTGTGGATGCGAAGCCGGGCTCGAAGGGCTCCCGGCCGACCGCGGGGCCCACGGGCGGCGGTTCCGGCCCGGCGGGCGGCGGCCAGCCGGTCCGCGGCCTGCCCGGCCTGTCGAGCGCGAAGGTCGCGCGCGGCGAACTGGCCGCGTTGAAGGTGGCGACGGAGCGGTCGATGTCGGGCTACAGCCGCGACTCCTTCCGGCACTGGGTGGGGCAGGGCGATTCCTGCGACACCCGCGAGCTGGTGCTCCAGCGCGCCGGCACCGACGTCCAGCGGGACGCCTCCTGCAAGGCCGTCTCCGGCCGATGGGTGTCCGCGTACGACGGCCTGGTGATCACCGACGCGAAGAAGCTCGACATCGACCACATGGTGCCGCTGGCCGCCGCCTGGCGCTCGGGCGCCGCCGGCTGGAACGCCGACAAGCGGCAGCAGTTCGCCAACGACCTCGTCCGGCCCCAGCTGTTGGCCGTCTCCGCGGCCACCAACCGCGGCAAGGGCGACCAGACCCCCGACGAGTGGACCCCGCCCGCGCGCACGTTCTGGTGCACGTACGCGACCGCCTGGACGAACGTGAAGTCCTTCTACGGCCTGACGGTGACCGGCCCGGAGAAGAGCAAGCTCGGCGAAATGCTGGGTACCTGCGCCTCATGACGAACAGCACCCCCGGCGCCCCCGGCCCGCAGCCCACCGACCCGGACACCGAGCTGACCACCGAGCTGACCACCGACACGACGGCGGGCCGGGGCGGGGTGATGACCGACGAGGTCGGGGTCATCACCAAGGACGTCACGGTGCGCACCCGCCCCCGTCCGGACGGACGGGCCGACGTGCTCGTGCAGTACACCGGGGCCGCGGAGTGGTACACGGTCACCGGCAGCCCCGCCCCGCTCCCGGCCGACGGCCTCGGGGCCCTGCACGCCCGGGTCCTGGAGGCCGTCCGTGTCGGCGGGGCCGCCGAGGTGCCGGGCACCTGACGGTGCGGGGCCGCCGCCGGTCCCCGTAGGCGCACCCGTCCGGCCAGGTGCATGGAACCCCCCGCCCGGGAAGACGCGCTGGGGGGACCCGTACACCGAGAAGGGACGGACGTCATGACACGACCGAGGATCGTGGTGGTCGGCGCGGGCTTCGCCGGCGTGGAGTGCGTACGCCGGCTGGAACGCACGCTCTCACCGGGGGAGGCGGAGATCCTGCTGGTGACCCCCTTCTCCTACCAGCTGTACCTGCCCCTGCTGCCGCAGGTCGCCGCCGGGGTGCTGACCCCGCAGTCGGTGGCGGTGTCGCTGCGCCGCAGCCGCCGGTACCGCACCCGCATCGTGCCGGGCGGGGCCGTGGGCGTGGACACCCGGGCCAAGGTCTGCGTGGTGCGCACGATCACCGGCGACCTGGTGGACCAGCCGTACGACCATCTGGTGCTGGCCCCCGGGAGCGTCACCCGGACCTTCGACATCCCCGGGCTCACCGAGCACGGCCGGGGCATGAAGACCCTCGCCGAGGCCGCCCACCTGCGCGATCACGTGATCGCCCAGCTCGACCTGGCCGACGCCGCCGCGCCGGGCTCGGCCGAACGCGCCTCGCGGCTCGGCTTCGTGGTGGTGGGCGGGGGCTACGCGGGCACCGAGACCGCGGCCGCCCTCGAACGGCTCACCGCCAACGCCGTGGACCGCTACCCCCGGCTGGACCGGCGCGAGATCAGCTGGCACCTGGTGGACCTGGCCCCCCAGCTGATGCCGGAACTCGGCGACCGGCTGGGCCGCGCCGCGCTGGGCGTGCTCCGCCACCGCGGCATCGAGGTCTCGCTCGGCGTCTCCGTCGCCAAGGCGGGCCCCGAGGAGGTCACCCTCACCGACGGGCGGGTGCTGCCCTGCCGCACCCTCGTCTGGACGGCCGGCGTGGCCGCGAGCCCGCTGATCGCCACCCTGGGCGCCGCCACGGCCAAGGGCGGCCGGCTCGTCGTGGGGCCCGACCTGCGGGTGCCGGGGGCGGACGGCGTCCTCGCCCTCGGGGACGCCGCCGCCGTACCCGACCTGGCCGGCGGCGGCCAGGGCGCGGTCTGCCCGCCCACCGCGCAACACGCGGCCCGCCAGGGCCGGGTGGCCGCCGACAACGTCCGCGCCGCGCTGCGGGGCACGCCCCTGCGCCCGTACGTCCACAAGGACCTCGGCCTGGTCGTCGACCTCGGCGGCCGCGACGCGGTCTCCCGGCCGCTGGGGATCGGCCTGCGCGGGATGCCCGCCCAGGCCGTGGCCCGGGGCTACCACTGGGCGGCCCTGCGCACCGGCGCCGCCAAGACCCGGGTGATGACCAACTGGCTGCTGAACGCCGTGGCCGGGGACGACTTCGTCCGCACCGGCTTCCAGAGCTACAAGCCGGGCACCCTGCGCGACTTCGAGCACACCGACCAGTACCTCACGCCCGAGGAGGTGCGGGCCCGCACGGCCGCCGACGGCGGCTGACGGAACCGGCGGCGGGCATGCGGCGTGCGCATGCCCGCGCCGCTCCTGGGCACACGAAGCTCACGGACGGTGCGGTACACAGGAGGTGGCGACGGTGCGCGGTGGCAGGGTGCTCGAGTCCTTTCCCGCCGGTGACCCGCACGGCAGTTGGCCGGCGGAGGAGTACGCGGCGGGCTGCCGCGCACGCGGCGAGCGGGCGACCGTGGTGATGGACCTGGAGGAGGACGCCTTCCTCGTCCTGGCCTCCGACCCGCCGGAAGCCCCCTGACCGGGGGCGGTCAGCGGCGCTCCTGCACGTCCCCGAGGGTGGAGGCGGTGACCGGGTCGCTCTGCACGAAGTCCCCGGGCGGGATGCCCGGATGGTGGCCCTCGGCGGGCGCGGCGGGTGCGGAGTCGGCGCGGAGCGACAGCCGGGACACGATGCGGTAGCGGTCGCCGCGGTAGATCGAGTGGACGTACTCCACCGGCCGCCCCGCCGTGTCGGTGGTGAGGCGTTCGAAGAGCAGGGCGGGCGAGAGCTCGGGGACTTCGAGCAGCTCGGCTTCCGCGCGGGTCACCACGGTGGGCTCGATGGTCTGGGTCGCCTCGTGGACGTGGACGCCGTGGTGCGTGCGCAAGTGCTCGTAGAGGTCGCCGTGTTCCAGCTCCCGTGCGGTCAGCCCCGGCACGAGGGCCGCCGGGATGTGCAGGTGCTCGATGGCCATCGGGAACCCGTCGACCAGGCGCAGCCGGGCCACGTACACCACTTGTGCGGCGGGGGAGAGGCGCAGCCGCCGGCCGACCCTGGCCCCGGCCGGGACGGTGGTGAACTCCAGCAGCCGGCTGGTCCAGACTCCGGAGGCCCGCGGCACGCCCAGTGAGTGGCGCCCGGGCACCAGCTCCTGGGTGATCTTCTCGGGGGCGACGAACACGCCCCGGCCGTGCTCGCGGATCAGCACCCCGGCGGCGACCAGCTCGTCGACGGCCGCGCGCACCGTCGGCCGGGACACGCCGAGTTGCACGCACAGCGTCCGCTCCGAAGGGATCGCGTCCCCGGCCCGGCGCTCCTCGACCATCCCCAGGACCGCGTCGCGGACCAGCTCGCGCTTGAGCACCCCGCCGGGTCGGATCCCCTCGCTCCCGGGGCCCCCGGGGTGCGGTGCGCCGTCGGGCTCCGCCGGGAAGGCCGTGCCGACCCCTGCCGACCCCGAAGCGCCCGGGTTGCTCTCGCCCATCCGTGCCGTCCCCCTCGCCCGCGCCGATCTCGTACGCCGCATCAAACCAGCCCCGGCAGGTCCTGACCAGTACCCCGGTACTGGTCAGTTCCAGTCCACCGGCGGATGCGGCGCAGACGTGTGCCGGGCGAGCAAAGGTCTCTGATTACCAAGGGGTTGACGGCTCAAGTGGTCTATGCCACCTTCTCCTCTCGTCGACAGGTCATGTAACCAGTCGGGAACTGGTCAGCTGGAGCGGCCACTTCCCCGAGCCGCCCCCGCGAGCCCCGCCCGGAAGGCTGCCCACCCGTGTCCCCACACTTGCTGCCCCGGCCCACCCGGCACACCACCCGACCCGGCCACTTCACCCTCGACCGTGACACCACCGTCCGCACCACCCCCGGTGCCGAGGCCGCGGCCGACCTGCTGCGCACCCTCCTGACGCCGGCCACCGGCCTGCCCCTGGCCCCCGCACCCACCGGGGACCTCACGCTCGCCCTCGACCCGGCGCTCCACGGCCTGGGGGACGAGGGGTACGGACTGACCGTCGCCCCGCACGCCGTCACGCTCCGGGCCGCCCGGCCCACCGGACTGCTGCGGGGCGTGCAGACCCTCCGCCAGCTGCTGCCCCCGCAGGCTTCCGCCCCGGCCGCCACGCCCGTACGACGGGAGCGCTGGGAACTGCCCTGCACCGAGATCACGGACCGCCCGCACCACCCCTGGCGCGGCCTCATGATCGACGTCGCCCGGCACTTCCACGACGTGACCACCCTGCGCCGGCACGTCGACCTCATGGCCCTGCACAAGCTCAACGTCCTCCACCTCCACCTCAGCGACGACCAGGGCTGGCGGATGCCCGTCCCGTCCCACCCCCGCCTGACCACCGTCGGCGCCCACCGCGCCCGGTCGATGACCGGCCCCGACGGCACCACCGGCTTCGACGACACGCCCCACGGAGGCGCGTACACCCGCACCGAGCTGACCGGCCTCGTCTCCTACGCCGCGCAGCGGGGCGTACGGGTGGTCCCCGAGATCGGGATGCCCGGACACGTCCGCGCCGCCCTCGCCGCCTACCCCCACCTCGGCAACCACCCCGGGCGCACCCTCCCGGTCTGGACCCGCTGGGGCGTGTGCGAGAACGTCCTGGGCGTCCACGACGAGGTCCTGGACTTCCTCCGGGCCGTGCTCGCCGAGGTGCTGGAGGTCTTCCCCTCGCCCTACGTCCACCTGGGCGGCGACGAGTGCCCCAGCACCGAATGGGAGCGCAGCCCGAGGGCCCGGGCACGCGCCGCCGCCGAGGGACTGGACGGCCCGGCGGCCCTGCACGGCTGGCTGCTCGCACGGGCCGGCGACCACCTGCTGGAGCACGGCCGCCGCCCCGTCGGCTGGGCCGAGGACGGCGCCCTGCTCCCGCCCGGCTTCACGGCGATGAGCTGGCGCGACCCCGCCCACGCCGCCACGGCGCTCCGCCACGGCCGTGACGTCGTCCTCACCCACCACCGCACCACCTACCTCGACTACGCGCAGGACCACCTGCCCGGCGGACCGACCACCCAGCCCGGCCCCGTCGTCGACCTGCGCACCGTCCACCGCGGAGACCCCGAACCGGACGCCCCCGCCGACGCCGGCGGACGGATCCTCGGCACCCAGGCCCAGCTCTGGACCGAGTTCGCCCCCACGGCCGCCGACCTCGACCGCCTCGCCTACCCCCGGCTGTGCGCCCTCGCCGACCGGGCCTGGAGCGGCCCCACCCCCTGGTCCGACTTCACCACCCGGCTGCACGCGCACCTCCCCCGACTGGACGCCCTGGGCGTCCGCCACCACGCACCGGCCGCGCCGTGGACCACCCTCCCGGCGCCCGCACGTACAGCGCCCTCCGCATGAGCCCGCCCCGCACGCACCCCGGAGAGGACCCCACCATGACCAGCCCGAACACCGCACCCGCCCCGACCGGCCCCGCGATTCCGAAGTCCCGCCCCCACCGCCTGCGGACCGCCGTCGCGGCGGCCGTCGCCACGGCCCTGGGCGCCGCCGCCCTCGCCGCCCTGCCGGGCACGGCCAGCGCGGCCGGCGGCCTGTCCGTGCAGTACCGGACCAGCGCCACGGGCGCCACCGCCGACCAGAGCGAGCCCTGGTTCAAGGTGACCAACACCGCCACCACCGCCCTGCCGCTCAGCGAGGTCAAGCTCCGGTACTACTTCAAGTCCGACGCGCCCGGCGCCACCTACCGCTTCGCCTGCTCCTGGGCGGTCAAGGGCTGCGCCAACATCACCGGCACCTTCGGCACCCTCGCCACCCCCACCGACACCGCCGACCGCTACCTCGAGATCGGCTTCACCGCGGGCGCCGGCTCGCTGGCCCCCGGCGCCGACACCGGGGACCTGCAGCTGCGCTTCTACCAGGCCAACTGGCAGACGCTGCGGCAGAGCGACGACTACTCCTTCATCGCCGCCCAGACCTCCTACGCCGACTCCGCCAAGGTCACCGCCACCCGCGCCGGCACGCTCGTCTGGGGCACCGCCCCCGCGGGCAACACCCCCACCGACCCGCCGACCACGCCCCCGACCACCCCGCCCACCACACCCCCGCCCGGCGGCTCCGGCACCCTGTGGGACGACTTCACGTACACCTCCCACACCGATCCGAGGATCGCCGCCAACGGCTGGTCCGTACGCTCCAACGCGGGCGGCCCCGGCGTCCCCGGCGCCACGTGGGACCCGTCCAACGTCACCTTCGCCACCAGCGGCGGCAACACCGTCATGAACCTGGAGACCTCCACCGACGGCACCGGCGCGGGCACCGAGCAGACCGAAGTCCTCACCAAGTCGACCAAGTTCAAGAACGGCACCTACGCCGCCCGGGTCAAGTTCAACGATGCGCCCACCTCCGGCCCCGACGGCGACCACCTCGTCCAGACCTTCTTCACCATCAACGACCTCAAGGCCCCGATGGCCGACGACTACGCCGAGTACGACTTCGAGTACCTGCCCAACGGCGGCTGGGGCGAGCTGTCGAACATCCTGTACACGACCTCCTGGGAGACCTACAACCCGGACCCCTGGCAGGCGGTCAACACCCACACCGAGAGCCGCCAGAGCTACGCCGGCTGGCACGACCTCGTCCTCACCATCGACGACACCACCATCACCTACTACATCGACGGCCAGGTCTTCGGCACCCACGGCGCCGCCTACCTGCCCGAACGCCCCATGTCGATCAACTTCAACCAGTGGCTGATCGACCTCAACGGCCAGACCTCCACGACCCCGCGCGCCTACCAGCAGCAGGTCGACTACCTCCTCCACGTCAAGGACCAGGTCCTGACCCCGGCCCAGGTCAACGCCAAGGTCGCGGCCTACCGTTCGGCCGGCACCGCCTTCGAGGACACCGTCCCGGCGACCTGAACCACCGACCCGACACGGGGGCCGCGGCCGGCCGCGGCCCCGCGGTGAGGTGACCTCCACGGGGTGTGACCCTTCTCCGAGTAGATCGGGGTGACCCCGGCCTCGCCGAGCGAGTCGAGCTGTGCGTCCAGGGACTGCCTGGCGGTCGATGCGCGGGGGTAGCCGAGGCGGACCTGGCCGACGGGTTCGGCCCCGGTGCGCACGGGCCGGGGCAACTCGGTCCACACCGAGCCCGGCTTGCCTTCCAGCGCCTGACCGGCCTCGGCAGTCATGGCCGCCGCCTTCGTGAGCGCCTCCCGGGCCGGGCCGCCTTCGTCGATGTGCTCGAGCACGGTGCGGTAGTTCCCGGGCGGGGCCGACGACGCCCGGGTCATGGGCGGTCCGCAGGCCCGTGCCGGCGGGTGAGGTCCGGGGCCGCCCGGCTCAGCGCCACTGAGGCGGGATGTTCGCCAGCTGCACCAGCAGTTCCCAGCCAGCCGGCCGCAGCTCGGGCTCATGCCAACGGGCCCCGGTGGCGACCCAGTGACCGCGCAGCTCACGGACCTGCGACACGTTGTCGTCCCCGATGCCGGACTCGTTGTAGCAGCACGGGCAAATGACGTACCGCGGGACACCGAACGCGTCGAACACCTGCTCACCGTCGTCATACCCGCAGATCCGGCAGGCGGTCTCCGTCTTGTCTTCCTGGTCTTCCGTACTCATCTCGCCACCAGTCCATCGATCGACACGGCGGCCGACGGTGCCGAAGACCGTCGGCGGCGGCATGATCGTAACCGCGCCGAACCGCGCCGGGAGATCCTTGCGCGCCCGGAGCGCTGCAGACGACGAGGCCCAGCCGACCCCGCAACCGGAACGCTTCGGTCACCCCGATCATGCGTGCGGCGGTACGGTGACTGCGCCCTGGCCGCCGCACCCGGCGTCCGGGCTCAGGGGAGGGCGGGGGCTCTTGTTCACGGACACGGCCACAGCAGGGACGAGGACCACGCGGCGGCGCACACCGGCCCGCGCCAGGCTGCGCATCGCGGGGGCCCTGGGCGCCCTCGTGCTCGCGCTGGGCGCCGGCCTGCCGGCCGGCCCCACCGCGCGGGCGGAGGCGCCCGGGGCGCAGAGCGCCCCCGCCTCCTGGCAGCGCGCGGTGCCGGGCACCGGCTCCGCCCGCCTGGAGACCGACCTCAAGGGCGGCGTCACGGTCCAGGACTGCGACGGCTCCGCCGGCACCGCCCCCGCCACCCGCCGCTTCAGCGCGACCGGCACCGCCCTGCCGGGCGCCCCGGCCCGCGCCCTGGCCATGTGCGTCCGCACCGTCACCGACACCGGCCTCACCGTCGGCATCCGGCCCCGCCCGCACACCGACAACCGGGACCCGTCCACCGTCGTCGCCTACCGGGGCGCGGACCTCCTGTGGTCCCGTCCGATCAACTCCACCTGCAACAAAGGCCCGTTGGGCGTATGGAAACTCATGACCGGCGCCGATGGAAACATCTACGGCACCGCGAGCGCGTACACCCCCTGCGGCCCGCAGTACGCGGTCTTCGCGCTCTCCGCCGCGACCGGCGCCGTCCTCTTCGTCAACCGGTCGGCGAGCCCCTACGAACTGGTCGGCACCCACCGCCGCGGCCTCGTGGTGGCGTACGGGGACCTGGGCGAAGGGGTCCGCTTCCTGGACTACCGGGGCCACGAGTACGGCCGCGTCACGGTGCTCACCTCGCCCTCGAAGGAGATGGCCCAGCGGCTCGCGGTCAACCCGGACGGCTACGTCTTCGCGTACCTGACCGACCGCAACGGCACGACCACCCGCCCGGACTGCTACCAGTACTACGCCACGCACCGGATCGAGGTCTTCAACTCCGCCGGACGCACCGGCCGTTACACCCTGCCCTACTGCACCACGGCGAACGTCAACGACTGGTCCGCGGCGTCCTGGGGCATGCCCGTCCTGCTCAGCGGCTTCCTCAAGGACGTGCCCAACCCCCAACGCCTGATGGCCTTCGACACCAAGGGCGCCCGGCTCTTCTCGCGCACCGTGCTCGAACGCACCGACGACCGTGTCTACACCGAGCTGGCCGTCCACGCCGACAGCCGCGGCCGGATCCTGCTCCCCAGCAACGTCACGTACGACGGCTACTCCCGGGTCAGCCTGCGCGTGCAGGCCTTCAGCCACAGCTCCGGAGCCCTCCTCGACTCCTTCGACAGCGCGGCCCTCGACGGCGGCCTCGGCCAGCAGACCAACACCTACGCCTTCGCCGAGGACCGGGTCTACTTCCTCAAGTCGCTGTGCGCCGACGACGCCTGCACCACCTGGCGGCCGACGCTGTTCTCCCTCGGGCACGCCGGCATCGGCATGGACGAGCCCCGCTCGACGCTGCTGAAGGCCACCCGGGCGCTGCCCGCCCCGGTGCGGACGGTGGCGCTCGGCGACTCGTACTCCTCCGGCGAGGGCAACCCGCCCTTCGACACCAAGTCCGGCGAGTGCCACCGCACCGCGCAGGCCTGGCCGCGGCTGATCGGGGTGGACGACCCGGGCGTACGGCTGGTCGGGCACTTCGCCTGTTCGGGGGCCGAGACCTCCGCCTTCACGGAGTCCTTCAAGGGCGAACCGGCCCAGGTCACCAAGCAGCTGAAGGGCGTCTCACCGGCACCGGGACTGGTGACGCTGACCATCGGCGGCAACGACGTCGGCTTCGCCCGCATCCTGAGGCACTGCTTCCTGGTCGACTGCGTCCTCGACCGCACGGTGGCCCACGCCGAGTCCTACGTCGCCGGGCCGCTGCCGGGGCTGCTCCGCAGCGCGTACGGGCGGGTCCGCTCCACGCTCCCGCGCACCTCACGCGTCCTGGTCGTCGGATACCCCCGGCTGTTCCCCGACCGGCAGGAGGAGACCACCCGCTGCGGCTGGCTCACCCCGGCCGAACGCACCGGCCTGAACCGCCTCGGCGCGAAGCTGGACGAGGCGATCCGCAAGGCCGCCGGCACGGCCAAGGTGTCGTACGTCTCCGTCAGCGGCGTCCTGGACGGCCACGAACTCTGCTCCGCCCAGCCCTGGGTCTACGACGTGGGCCGCAACGGCGGCGACAACCGCGGCCACCCCCTCCCCGCCGGCCAACGCGCCATCGAAACGGCCGTCCGCAAGGCCATCGCGACGGGCTGAGGTCTGCACGGGGGTGCCACCGCCGCCCGCGCCCGCCGCGCGGAGGCCGCTGACGGCGGCGGCACCAGACGGGTGCCGGTCAGCTCGGCACGGCGCAGATCACGTACCCGCCGACCGTGACCTCGGAAGAGCTGGTGTTCCTGACGGTCACCTGCCAGCCGTAGGCGGTCGGTTCGCTGCTCTGCAGGTGGGTCGCGGACCCGCCCGCCACCACTCCGCCGCCGGTGGGTGTCCAGCCCGAGGGGCAGTTCGCCCCGGCTCCGGCCGTCTTGTGCGGCTGGAGGGTGGTGAATCCGCTGCGCACCGTGTAGTTCTCCCGCCCGCACACGGCCACCGCACTCATCCGGGACAGCGCGCTGCTCGGGTTGACAGCGCGTACCCCGACGGTGACGGCGTCCTGCGGGTAGGCGTCGGCGATCCGCAGGAAGGGGTCGTAGGACCGGAACCCGACGCCGCTCAGCCGCTCGCCCGGCGCGCACCAGCTGGTCATGGACTTCTCGCTGCCGCCGCCCACCAACTGGAACTGGATTTCGTGGCCGTACGACTCGGCGTTGGTGCACCGCGCCTCGGCCCAGCCGTAGGCCGCGGTCGAACCGGCGTTGGCGAACTGGACGTGCCAGCTGCCCCACTCCATGCTCGGCAGCGAGGTGACCAGGTACACGTTGTCCCCGCTCGAGTAGCCGTCGCTGTTCCCGCCGCCGCCGGAGGGCCGCGTGCCCGGAGGGCAGTAGACCGCGGCCCACGCGGAGCCGTTGGCCGGGATCTCGACCGACGGCCCGGAGAAGGTCTTGTACCCGGACCTCTGGGCGGCGGACGGCGCTCCGGGAGCGGAGTGAACGGGGCCGGTCCGCAGGGCGGCGGCGACCGGGGTGGCGGCCGTGACCGCGGCGAGGGCCAACGGGGTCGCGAGCAGGACGGCCGTACGGACGCGGCGCAGCCAGCTGGAGCTCATGGGAAACCTCCGGGGTGGGGGACGACGGGCCCGTGGTACACCCGCCCGCCCGGCCCGGTCGCCGCGACGCTCCCGGCCCCGCGCGCAAGAACGATTCCCCCTCCGCCGTCCGGCGCTGGTACCGGCGCCCGCCCGAGTCCGCCCGCGACGCGCGGGCGATGATGTGCTGCGCGTGCCGCGGTGCGGTGCGGGACGGACTCAAGGGGTGGGGCGATGGTCGAGGTCGGGCGGACGGGTGCGTTCAGCGTGAACTGCGTCGGGGTGGAGCGGCTGCCGTTCCCGTTGAGCTTCAGCGTGGGTGCGGCCGACGGGGTGTGGCGGGTGACGGCCGCCGCGGCGCAGGCGGGGGAGTTGGCCGACCTGCTCCAGGGGGCGGCGAACGGCTCCGTCGCGGTGGTGGCGCTGGAGACCTTCTCCTACCTCGATGAGAACGGGCACCCGCTACGGCCCTCGCTGATCGCGGTGGACCTCGGCGTCCCGTGTGCGGTGCGCCCCCTCGGGGCCTGGGCCTCCGGAACGCACGGGCTCGGCGAGGAGATCCTGGTGCTGGACCGCGGCCAGCTGCCCCGCCTCCTGGACGGCACCTGGTCGCCGTACGAGCTGACGCTGATCGACCTGCCCACCGGCGCGACCCCGGAAGACGTCGACGCGCTCGCCCTCGTGCTCGGCACCACCGGTTTCGACGAGCCGGTCCTGGAGCGCCTGGGCGACTCCTCCCGCCTCTGGTTCGCCGGGCACGACGACTGCTACCTGGCGCTGGAGACCCGCGACCCCGCCCTGCCGGCCGCGGTGCTGGCGCGGCTGCTGACCCTGCTGGCCGGCTCCGCCCTGGCCGCGCGCACCGACGGGTCACCGGTGTGCGTTCCCGAGCCCGGGCCTGCGGTGGCCGAGAGGCTGGTGGCCACCGCACCGCATTGGATCGGATCTCCGGACACGGTCACCGAAGACCTGGTGTCGATCGGCCTGACCGCCCTGCCGAGCCCCTGGCGGCTGGACGACCCGATGCCGCCGCGCGCCGACCTGCACGCGGTCCTCGACGTACGGAACGGCACCTGGCGGATCGCCACGCCCGAGTGAGATGGCGGGACGGAACCAGAGCCGTCCCGAGGCGGCCTCGTACTCTGGTGCCCGACGTAGACAGGGGGGTCGCGGTGAAGCACGAGGACGTCCAGGACACGGAGCGCGGCGCCGGCGCGCGGTGCCTGCCGGAGCCGTGGATGCGCGAGGTGTTCTACCTCGACGGCAGTCTGCGGGACATCCGGATCCTCGACGTCACCCGGGCGGAGTGGATCGCGGTGCTCGAACACCTGCGGGCCGTGGCCGACGAGACCGAGGTGGAGCACCCCTACCCCCGGCTCGATCCGGTGCGCCCGGCCGTCGCCGACCTCGTCCGCGCCTGGCTGGACGAACCGGAGCACGAGGGCATGAACTTCGCCTTCCGGGCCCGCTTCGACGGGGTGTGGTTCTTCGCCCTGCCCTACGACGACGAGGAGATCGAGTTCTCGGTCTGGCCGGAGCAGGTCGTCGACGGTGCGGGAGTGGCCGCCGTGCTGCGTTTCCTGGCCGAGATCGCCACGGCCGCCGGCCGACGCTCCGTACTGACCGGTGAGACCGTCAGCTACCACCCGGACATGCCGAGCCTGATCTCCCACGACCCCGCCACCGGTCTCGTCTCCCACATCTGACGTCAGGCGGATCCGCCGGGCCGGTGCACGCCCCACCAGCGCAGGCGCCGCCGGAGCGGGCCGGGCGGTGCCGTCCCCAGCCAACCGCAGGGCAGCGGGCCGGGCCACCACGTTCCACCCGCAAAAGTGTGTCGTGCATACTTTTGCGGGAGAGGTACGGCGTTCCGGCTGGCCCGCACTGACCAGGGGATATCCAGACATGGGGACCGGTACACCGGCCACCGGCGGCTTCGGCGCGCTGCTGTACGGTCTGCGGACGGCGGCCGGGCTCAGCCAGGAAGAGCTGGCGCACGCCTCGGGCGTGAGCGTACGGGCGCTGTCGTACATGGAGCGCGGCCAGTCCCGCGGGCCGCAGCGCCGCACCGTACAGGCCCTCTCAGAGGCCCTGGGCCTGGACGATGCCGGCGCCCGCGAGCTGGAGCACAGCGCGAGCCTGGGCCGCCCCCGTCGCACCCCCGCGAAGGACGTACCGGCCCCCGTCGCCGTACCGGCGGCCGCCGTGCCTGCCGCTACCCCCGACCTGCTGCCGCGCGCACCCCGCGGCTTCCACGGGCGGGCCGCGGAACTCACCGAGCTGACCCGGGCCACCGAGGGCGAGGCGCCCGTCGCCCTGGCCATCGGGCCCGCCGGCGTCGGCAAGACGGCCCTGGTCCTGCACTGGGCCCACCAGGCCCGCACCGGATTCCCCGACGGCCTGCTCTACGCCGACCTGCGCGGCTTCGGCGACACCGGCGAGCCCGCCGTCATCGAGGTGCTGCGCGAGTTCCTGCCGGCCCTCGGCGTGCCGCAGGCCGGCATACCGGAGTCGGCGAACGGCGCGGCCGCGCTGTTCCGTTCGCTGGCCGCCGACCGCCGCCTCCTGGTGGTACTCGACAACGCCCGCGACTCCGAGCAGGTCAGGCCACTGCTTCCGGGCGGTCGCCACTGCGTCACCGTCGTCACCAGCCGGCACCGGCTGCCCGGCCTGATCGTCACCGACACCGCCCGCCCGGTGGCCGTGGACGTGCTCGACCCGCAGGACGGCACGATGCTCCTCGCCCAGGTCCTCGGCGAGGACCGGGTCCGCGCCGAGCCGGCGGCGGCGCGCCGGCTGGCCGAGCTGTGCGGCGGGCTGCCGCTGGCGCTGCGGGTGGCGGCCGCCCGGCTGGCGCAACGGCCCTCCTGGTCGCTGGGCGCGATGGCCGCCGAGCTCTCCGACGAGACGCGCCGGCTGGGCCTGCTGGACGTGGAGGACACCGGCGTCCGGGCGGCCCTGCGCCTGACGCTGCAACAGCTTCCGGCGGACGTCTCCGGCCTCTTCGCCCAACTCGGCCGGCACCCCGGCACGCACGTCGACCGGTACGCCGCGGCGGCCCTGGCCGGCACCGAACCGGCGGCCGCCGACGCCGCCCTGGAGCGGCTGGCCGTCGCCCACCTGGTCACCGAGTCGGCGCCGGGCCGCTGGACGATGCACGACCTCGTACGCCTCTACGCCCGCAGCCTGGACGCCGGGCCGGACGCGCTCACCCGGGTGCTCGACCACTACATCGCCGCGACCCTCGCCGCCGTGGCCGCGGCCGAGCCCGGGAGCACCGAGGACTGCTTCCCGCCGCCGGCCGGCTACCTCCCGCCCGCCGCCGTACCGGAGTTCGCGGACCGCGCCGCGGCCGTGGCCTGGCTCACCGCCGAACGCGACGACCTGACGCAGGCGGCGGCCGCGTCCCACGCCGCCGGACTGCACGACCGGACCTGGCGCATCGTCATGGCGATGTGGCCGCTGATGGTGTGGCGGGTCCGCGACGGCTGGGTCCCGCTGCTGGAGACCGGCCTCGCGGCCACCCGTGCCGACGCCGACGCGTACGGCGAGTCCCGGGTGCTCAACGTCCTCGGCTGGGTGCTGAGCGAGGAGGGCCGCATCGCGGAAGCCGTCACCCACCTGCGGGCCGCCTCCGAACTGGCCGCGCGCGCGGACGACGCGGTGGCCGAGGCGAACGCCCTGATCGTCCTCGCCATGCCCCAGGCGGCGCTCGGCGCGCTGGACGAGGCGGTGCGGGGCTGCGAACGCGCGGTGGAGCTGGCGCGCCGGGCCGGCGCCCGGCCCCTGGTACGGCTGACCCTCCAGCACCTCGCCCGCCACCGGGCCGACGCCGGCGACTGGCGCGGGGCCCTGGACACCGCGGACGAGGCCCTGGCCTTCGACGCCGACGACCGCCCGGCCACCGCGGACATCCCCGGGATCCTGCTCCTCATCGTGCGCGGCGAGGCGCTGGTCGCCCTCGGCAAGCACCCCGAGGGCGTCACCGCTCTCGAACAGGCCGTCCGCGAGGCGGAGTCCTCCGGCAACGAGGACGGCGCCGTACGAGCCCTCGGCGCGCTCCTGCGCGCCGCCCCCGACGCCTCCCTCCAGGCCCGGTACGACACGGCCCTGGCCCGCCTCACGACCAGGGCCTGACGCCACGCGGTCGACCACGCCTGCGCCCGGTCGACCGCGCCCTGAGGGTTTTAACGCCGCGTCCCCGAGCATGCGCCCCCTGAGGCCGCACGACGGCCTCCCGACAGGAGGGATGCGGTATGGCCGCGGAGCAGCAGGACAACCAGGACGTCGTCGCCGTGATCCTCAAGGACCACCGGCGGATGGAGGACCTCTTCCGCCGCATGCGCAGCGTGGAGGCGAACCGGGCGGACGCCCTCGCCACCTTCTCGGCGCTCCTCATCGCGCACGGCGAGGCCGAGGAGCGCGAGGTGTACGGCGCGCTGAAGCGGTTCAAGGACGTCGACAACGACGAGGTCGAGCACGGGTCGGAGGAGCACGCCGAGGGCAACGAGGCCCTGCTGGCGCTCCTGGAGGTCTCCGAGGTGGGCTCCGACGCATGGGACTCGCGGCTGGAGGACCTGGTCAAGGCGGTCACGCACCACCTCGACGAGGAGGAGCGGACCATCCTCAACGGCGCCCGCGAGGGCGTCCCCGACGAGCGCCGCGCCGAGCTGGGCGCCGCCTTCCTCGCGGAGCGCGAGCGCCTGCTGGCGACCGACTGCGGCAGCATCGAGAACGTGCGCGCGATCGTAAACGGATGACGGCGGCGGGGGGCGGGCCCGCGGAAAACCGCAGGCCGGACGACGGGCCGCACCGGGACGACGGGCCTCAGAGGGAGAACAACGCGCTCCGGGACGAGAAGGCGCCCCGGGACGACAAGATGCGCCCGGACGGCAAGGCGCACCGGGACGACGAGACGCGCAAGACCGTCTGGGTCGCCCTCGGTGCCAACCTCGCCATCTGCGTGGCCAAGGCCGTCGGCGGCGTGATCGCCGGCTCGCCCGCGCTGCTGTCGGAGGCGGCGCACTCCATCGCGGACAGCCTCAACGAGGTCTTCCTGCTGGCCTCCCTCAAACGCAGCCGGCGTCCCGCTGACGCCCGCCACCCCTTCGGCTACGGCAAGGAGCGCTTCTTCTGGTCCCTGCTCGCCGCGGTCGGCATCTTCGTGACCGGCGGCTGCTTCTCCGTCTTCCAGGGTATCGAGGCCCTGCACTCCGACGGATCCGAATCGCGCCAGGGCTACCTCGTCGGCCTGGCCGTCCTGGTCGTCGCCCTGGCCGCCGAGGGCGCCTCGCTCGCCCGGGCCCTGCTCCAGGTACGTACGGCCGCCCGGAAGGCGGGGCGCGGCATGGCGGCCGAGATCCGGGCGGGGCGCGATCCCGCCCTGCGGACCGTCCTGGCCGAGGACAGCACGGCCTGCGCGGGCGTGGTCCTGGCCATCGTCGGCATCGTCCTGCACATGGCGACCGGCGAGATCGTCTACGAGGCCTGCGCCTCCATTCTGATCGGCCTGCTGCTGGTCTACGTCGCCTACGCCCTCGGCCGGGCGGCGCGCGGGCAGCTGATCGGTGAGGCGGCCGACCCGGACATGCAGCGGGAGGTGCGGGAGTTCCTGACGGCGGAGCCGGAGATCTCCTCGGTCACCGCGCTCCTCACCATGCGGCTGGGCCCCGACTCGGTGATGCTGGCCGCGCGCGTGGACCTGACGCCGGGCTACGACAGCGAGACGGTCGAGGACGCCATGGTGCGCATCCGCGCCGTGGCGCGCGGCCGCTGGGAGGAACTGGACCAGGTCTTCCTCGACGTCACGGACGCGGCGGCGAGCAGGCGCGGCGCGGCCGTCGACGGCCACCACCGTTGAGCCGCCCCGACGCCCGGGAGGCCCGCAGCCGTAGCGGTTGCGGGCCTCCCGGGCGTTTCGGACGGGGCCGTCAGGACCGGTGGGCGGCGAACTCCTTGACGAAGGCCGCGCAGAAGGCCTCGAGGTCGTCCGGCTTGCGGCTGGTGACGAGCGTCGCGGGGGTCGCGTCGCAGACGTGCACCTGCTCGTCGACCCAGGTACCGCCGGCGTTGCGGATGTCGGTGGCCAGGCTCGGCCACGAGGTCAGCGTCCGGCCGCGGAGGACGTCCGCCTCGACCAGCGTCCACGGGGCGTGACAGATCGCGGCGACCGGCTTTCCCGCCTCGAAGAAGCTCCGGGCGAAGCCGACCGCCCGCTCGTCCATGCGCAGGGCGTCGGGGTTGGCCACGCCACCGGGGAGGACGAGCGCGTCGAAGGCGTCGGAAGTGTCCCCGGCCAGGACGTGGTCGACGGCGAAGGTGCCCGCCTTGTCGAGATGGTCGTACGCCTGGACGCGGCCGGCTTCGGTGCTGACCAGCCGGGGGTTCCACCCGGCCCGTGCGACGGCCTTCCAGGGCTCGGTGAGTTCGATCTCCTCCACGCCCTCGGGGGCGGTCAGAAAGGCGATGCGCACCAGGGTTCACCTCTTTCGGTCGTCGTCAGGTGACGGGGGCGGGTGCCGGGCCGGGACTCGGGAGCGGGCCCGGCAGCGGCCCCGGCTGGGGCCCGGGACCGGGACCGGGCGCGGGGGTGGGGTTCGGAGGCACGGGATCGTCGGGAGGCGTACCCACGGGTGCTCCTTTCCGTTGCGCGCGCTGCTGCGCGTGGCTGGGGCGCGGGCGGCCGGTGCGCCGCCCCGCACCCTGCGCGTCTGCCCGGCGGGCTCCGGCTGAACCGGCCGGCCACGCGCGGACGCACCCGAACGGGCGAATGCCGACCCGTCCGGCCCAGCGGGGGCGTGTTCGTCCCGGCCCCCGCGCCCCCACGGCGGATAGTCCCTCCGTGGTCGGCGGCGCGGTCGCCGAGCAGGCCGAGGTGACGAGGAGTGTGGGTTCGATGGTGAAGAAGGCATGGGTCACGTACGCGCTGGCGGCCGGAGTGCTGATGGGACCGCTCGCCCCGGCCGGCTGGGCGGCGACCGGGGACGCGGGCGCGCCGGAGCGGGGCGGCTCCTACCCGGTGGGCGTGGTGGAGACCCGCGCACCGCTGAACGTCCGCGAGAAGCCGACCGTGTACTCGTACGTGGTCAAGCAGCTCCACCCGCACCAGAAGGTGCAGCTGGAGTGCCAGAAGCGCGGTGGCTGGGTGGACGGCAACCCGGTCTGGTACCGGCTGCACGGCTCCAAGGGCTGGGTGTCGGCCCGCTACGTGCACAACCTGCGGCCGGTCCGCTCCTGCTGACCTGGGCGGGCCGACCTGCGGAACGCCCCTCGACCAGGTGAAGCGCATCCCCGCCCGGATACGGGGAACACGGGTGCGAGTGTGCCCGCCCGCATGCCACCGGACCGGTGGGGCAGGCGGGCAGCATCTGAACGGCGATACGAGGGGTGACCGCATGCGGAGCGTGGGCGTGGAAGAGGAACTGCTGCTGGTGGATGCCGACAGCGGTGTGCCCCTTGCCCTTTCGGGCCACGTGCTGGAGGCGGCCGACCGGTGCGACGGACCGGCCAAGGGCTGGGAGAAGGGCCACACCTTCGAGCGCGAGCTGGCCAAGGAGCAGGTGGAGTTCGCGACCAAGCCGGTGACGGACATGGCGGAACTGGCCCGCGAGATCGGCCGGTGGCGCCAGGAGGCGGCCCGGCACGCGGAGGGCGTCGGCGCGGTGGTGGCCGCCCTGGCGACGTCACCGCTGCCGGTGGAGCCCTCCCTGAACACCGGACGGCGCTACCGGTGGGTGGCCGATCAGTTCGGCCTGACCGCACAGGAGCAGCTGACCTGCGGCTGCCACGTCCACGTCTCGGTCGAGTCGGACGAGGAAGGCGTCGCGGTGCTGGACCGGATCCGGCCCTGGCTGCCGGTCCTGACGGCCCTCAGCGCGAACTCGCCCTTCTGGCAGGGCCGGGACACCGGGTACGGGAGCTACCGCAGCCGGGTCTGGAACCGGCTGCCGGCCGCGGGTCCGGTGGACCTCTTCGGCTCCGCGGAGCGCTACCACCAGCAGGTCGAGGCGATGGTCGGCAGCGGTGTGCTCCTCGACGAGGGGATGGTCTGGTTCGACGCCCGGCTCTCGGCGGCCTACCCCACGGTGGAGATCCGGGTCGCGGACGTCTGCCTCGACGCCTCGACCCCCGTCCTGCTCGCCGCTCTCGTCCGCGCGCTGGTGGAGACGGCGGCCCGCGAGTGGCGGGCCGGGCGGCCCCCGGCGCCGGTGAGCACCAGCATGCTGCGCCTGGCCGCCTGGCAGGCCGGCCGGTCCGGTCTGGAAGGCTCGCTGCTGCACCCCGAGACCATGCGGGAGACCTCTCCCGAGGACGCCGTCCAGGCCCTTTACCTGCACGTGCACGAGGCCCTGCGCGACCACGGGGACGACGCCCTGGTGCGGGAGGGGATCAGCTCCCTGATGCACGACGGGAACGGCGCCCGGGTGCAGCGCGAGCTGCTGCGGGCGGGCGGGGAACTCGCCGCCGTGGTGACCCGCTGCGCCGAGCTGACCACGCGCTCCGCCGCGGCGGCGGGCTGAGCCGCCCCGCCCCCGGCAGGTCGGGCCGGGGGCATCGGGCGATTGCGCTGCGGCATCCCGGGCAGGGGCCCATCGGGTGATCCCTTCGGACGGGGGAGGGCGAGGAAAAGCAGGCTGCACGTGGCACGCGGACGCGAGACCGCCCGGACCCGGCACCCCCGCCACGAGCGGCGGGGCGAGGCCCGGCTGCCGGCCGTCGTGGCGACCCTGGCCGCGACAGGGCTGTACGTGCTCCTGCCGCAGCGGCTCCTGATCGCTCCCCGGTACGTCCTGCCCGCGCTGGAACTGCTGCTCCTGCTGCCGTTGATCGTGATCAACCCGAGGCGGCTCACCCGGCAGACCCGCACCTTCCGGGTCCTGTCGCTGGCGCTGGTGTTCATCATCGCCGCGGGCAACCTCGTGGCCCTGGGCCTCCTCATCGACCAGCTGGTGCACGCGAAGATCTCGGACGGCCGGTCCCTGCTGATCGCGGCCCTCCAGGTGTGGCTGACCAACATCATCGTCTTCGGGCTCGCGTACTGGGAGCTGGACCGCGGCGGCCCGGTCGCCCGCACCCAGCAGCCGCGCGAGGAGCTGCCGCTGGCGGACTTCCGCTTCTCGCAGGACGAGAACGACGATGCGGTCGGCGAGGTCGCCGACACCGACGAGGCCAGCCGCCTCGACCACCCCCACCTGGACCCGAGAACCGGCCGAAGGCACTGGACGGGCCCCCGAACCGAGAAGAAGGCCGAGGGCACGACCGAGGAGTGACCTCGGGCGTGACGCACAGCGAGTTCCACAGGCACGGCCCGCCGCTCCTGGGAGATAGCGAGCCCCATCGCCTTCTAGCGGGCGAGCAACCGAACTGCCAAGTCGCGGAGTTCGATGTCCGGGTGGCCGTCTCCCGAGTGGGGTGCGTCGGGGAGCAGGCGGCGGGGGGAGAAGGCGAGGCCGCGGAGGGTGGGGCGGAGGGCGTCCGGTGCCTGGCTGGTGGCGGTGAGGGCTTTGAGGGCGCGGAGGCCGATCGGGGTGGCGGCGACGAGGGCGGACAGGGTGGGGACCGCGCGGTCGGGGGAGCCGGTGATGCCGTGGAGGGCCGCTGCTGCCGACAGCCGGGTCCAGGGGTCCCGGGCGTCCAGGTGGCGTTCGACGAGCGGGAGCAGCGGGGCGCCGGCGCTGCCGACCGGCTCCAGGGCGTCGAGGTACCAGGAGGTCTGGCCGGTGCCGGACAGGAGGGCTTCGAAGGTGCGCAGGGCCGGCCCGGGCTCTCCGGTCAGGCGGAGGTGGGCGGCGGCGGCCGCGGCGCGCACCGAGGCGTCGTGGGCCTCCATGGACGCCCGGAGGGCGCGGACGACCTCCGGTGCCGGATCGCCGTCCGTCCCCAGCCGACGGGCTGCCAGGACGGGACCGCGGTCGCTGCGCAGGCAGTCGAGGAGTTCCGGACGGGCCTCCCGAGCGAGCGTGCCGTCGACGGAGCCGAGGGACCTGATCAGGGCGTTGGCTTCGTTACCGGTGGCTCCGGCGGCCAGCAGGCGCCGGATCTCGGGGACGAGCCGGTCGGCCGCCTCGGGGAAGGATTCCGCGGCGGCCGCGAGCAGCCGCCCCGCCGCGCCGGGGCCGTGGTCGCGCGACGGTCCGGCGGCGGTGGCGCTCAGGACGAGGTCCAGCGCGCGGGGGTCGCGTGCGCGCACCAGTGCCAGGAGGGCGGCCGCGGCGACCTCCTCGTCGGCGTCCAGGTGGCCGGACACCGCCGTGCGTACGTCCTCGCCGACCTCGGCGAGCTGGTCGACGTAGTGCGCGATGCTGCGCAGGCGGGCCCGCAACGCCATGGAGGTCCGCTGGTGGGGGAGGGCCGCCACCGCCAGTGCCACGACCTGCGGTTCCCGGTCCCGCCAGGTCTCGGCGACCTCCTCGGCCAGCCAGGACCCCCGGGTGCCCAGGTCCCCGGCCGTGATCCAGCGGGCGGCCACCGCGAGCGAGGCGTCCGGGTCCTCGGCGAGCAGGCAGCGCAGGTGGTCGTCCGGGCTCCGGGTGGACGTGCCCGGCCAGGGGAAGTCGTCGCCCCCGGGGTCCGGTTCGGCACCGTCCTCGGCGATCACCTCGACGTGGCCTTCGGCGTACGGGGGCCCGGACCGTGCCACCGCCAGGCCGGCTGCCGCCAGCCTGATCTCGGCCAGCGGGCTGTCGAGCGCGTCCGCGGGCCCCTGGCCGAAGCGGGTGAGCGCCACCAGTGCGTCGGCGCGTACGGCCGGCACGGGGTCGCCCGCGTACACCTCCTCGAGCCGGGCCACGGCCTCGGCCCGATGCTCCCCGGGCAGCAACCCGGCCACGGCTGCGAGCACCCGCACCAGGGCCCGCCGTACCGCCCGGTCCTCGTCATCGAGGCAGGGCAGCAGACCGGGGACCACCCGGCAGAGTTCGGCGCAGATCGCGGCCACGCTGCTGCCCGGCCACTGCGGCAGGTCGACGTCGTCCGGCTCGTGGTCGGCGAGTACGGCGAGCAGCATCAGCAGCTCGTCGCGCTTGGCCGGGGCGTGCAGCGCGGCATGGGCGACGAAGGGCACGGCCGGGGCCGACGCCGGGTACACGGTCCCTTGGTGGTGGATGTTGCCGTACAGCTCGTACAGCGCCTCGTCCGCCACCTCCTCGTCGACCTGGTACAGGGCCCTGACCAGCTCCGGAACGTCCCCGGCCGGGCCGTAGGCATGGGTCAGCGCGTCCCACGGGACGTGGTCCAGCTCGGCCGGAGATCTCACTGCGGTGCTCCTCGGGTGCTCGGATGCGCCGACCCTAACGACCGTCCTCCGAGGGGCCCTCACCCGGGGCCACCAGCGCGTACCGGGCCGGCCGGCCCGCCCTGCACGGGGCGGGGGCCGGCCGGCCGGGCGGGTCAGCGCAGGCCGGCGAAGAGGTCCGTCTCGGGGAGCGGGCTGCCGGTGGGGTCCTGGACGCGCACGAAGGTCTCCATGCCCATCAGGTGGCCGAACCGCTCCTTGCCCATCCGGAGGAAGAAGATGTTCTCGCCCTGGCTGGCGTGGGCGGCCAGGGCGTCGAACTTCTGGCTGCTGAAGGCGGTCGTGTCCACCCAGGTGCTGATGTCCTCGTCGGGGAGGCCGATGTCGGCCAGTGCGGCCGTCTCGGCCGGGTCCGGCTCCGGCATCTCGTCGCTGAACTCGCGCATGATCTCGCCGAACCGCTTCATCGCGGAGTGCGGCATCGTGGTCCAGTAGACCTTCGGCGTCAGGTCCGTCATCTCCAGCGCGGCCATCGTGATGCGGTGCGCCTGGATGTGGTCGGGGTGGCCGTAGAAGCCGTTCTCGTCGTAGGTGACGACCACGTCGGGCCGGTAGTGGCGCATGAGGTCCGCGAGCCGGGCCGCGCCCTCCGTCACGGGCGTCTGCCAGAAGGAGTCGGGGGCGTCGTTGCTGTCCCAGCCCATCATCCCGGAGTCGGCGTAGTCCAGCAGTTCCAGGTCGCTGATCTTCAGGACCTCGCAGCTCGCTTCCAGTTCCTGCCGGCGCAGGCGGGCGACGGCCGCCGGATCGTGCTCCGGGTCGCCGGGCTTGGCGCCCCCGGGGCCGTCACCGCAGCCGCCGTCGGTACAGGTCACGAGGACCGTGCGGATGCCTTCCGCCGCGTACTGCGCGAGCACGCCTCCGGTGCCGGTGGCCTCGTCGTCGGGGTGGGCGTGTACTGCCATCAGCGTCAACGGCCGGTCGGTCATGAGCGAGTCCTCCTGCAGGGCTGCGTACGGGTTCGAGTGCGCGGCGGGCATGCCGCGACCCCGGGAGGCCGGACCCTGCCGGGACGGATGACATGTTTCCACCCTCCAGTGACAGCCCCCTGCCCGGTGCAACGACACCGGCCGGTCCGGCTGTTCCCGGCCGTTCCGGCGAGCCGCCACCGGCCTGCGGTTCACCGCCGATGACGAGGAGTACGAACCCGCCGGACCGTCACGCGCGTGCGGTGGAGGCTGCGGTCTCGGTGCTGGGGTCCGACGGGTCCTGGACGGCGGGGAGGGGGAGGTGCGGGGCCGGGATGAAGGCGGCGATGGCGGCGGACAGCAGGGCGAAGCCGCCGCCCATCACGAGGCCGGTGCGGAAGCCCGCCTCGGAGGTGAGGGTGACGCCGCCGGCGGTGGTGGTCATCTGCGCCAGGACGACGCCCACGACCGCGGCGCCGACGGACGTACCGAGGGACCGCATCAGGGCGTTGAAACCGTTGGCGGCCCCCGTCTCGGCCAGCGGTACCGCGCTCATGATCAGGGCGGGCATGGCGCCGTAGGCGAGGGCCACGCCGCTGTTGACGACCATGACGGCCACCATCAGGCCGGGCGCCGTACCGTCCAGCAGCAGGGCCGCGGCGTAACCGGCGGCGAGTACGAGCGCGCCGGAGGCGAGGGTGACCTTGGGCCCCCGGGCGTTGGTGAGCTTGCCCCCGAGCGGGGACACGACCATCATCATCAGCCCGCCGGGCAGCAGCCACAGCCCCGCCGCGAGCATGGACTGGCCCAGGCCGTAGCCGGTGGCCGCGGGGAACTGCAGCAGCTGGGGGATGACCAGCATGCTGGCGTACATCCCGAAGCCGATGGAGACCGACGCGAGGTTGGTCAGCAGCACGCGGGGGCGGACCGTGGTCCGCAGGTCCACCAGCGGGTCGGTGGTCCGCCACTCGAACCAGCCCCACCCGGCCAGCACCACCACGGCGGCGGATATCAGCGCGAGGGAGGTGGCCGAACCCCAGCCCCAGTCGGCTCCCTTGGACACGAACAGCAGCAGGCAGACCAGGCCCGTGGCCAGTCCCAGGGCGCCGGGCACGTCGAAGCGCTGGCCGCGGGCCGCGGGGGGCACCTCCGGCACGAAGGCGACGATCATGGCGGCGACGGTGACGGCCAGCGCGGCGGAACCCCAGAACAGCAGGCGCCAGCTGGCGTACTGGGCCACGGCGGCGGAGACCGGCAGGCCGATCCCGCCGCCGATGCCCATGGACGCGCTCACCAGGGCGATCGAGGAGCTGAGCCGCTCGGCCGGCAGCACGTCCCGCAACAGGGCGATGCCCAGCGGGATCATGCCCATGCCGATGCCCTGGAGCCCGCGCCCGACGATCATCGGGACCACGCTGCTCGACAGCGCGCACACCACCGATCCGGCGATGAGCGGCAGGCAACAGGCCAGCAGCATGCGGCGCTTGCCGACCAGGTCGCCCAGCCGCCCGCTGACGGGCACGCAGACGCCGGCGACGAGGAGGGTCGCGGTGACCACCCAGGCGGAGTTGGAGTGCGAGGTGTGGAGGATGTCCGGCAGGTCGGCCAGCAGCGGGGTGACCAGCGTCTGCATGACGGCGGCGGTGACGCCGGCCAGCGCGAGCGTCGCGATCACCTTGCCGGTGCGGGGGTCGGCCGTGGGCGGCTGGGGCATGGAAGGTCCTCGGAGCGTGGGTCCGCAGGCCCGGCCGGCCGGACGGCGCGGAGCGTACGGGGGGTACGTGGGGAACTGCCCGGCGGGGGAGTGGGTGGGGGTCGGTCGCGGGAACGCACCACAATCAGTAGTCAACTATCAGTTCGCGGTGCGGGGCATGTCAACAGCATCCGGTCGCCGACTCGTCCCTTGCTATCGTCCGGAGGATGCCGACCGACACTCCAAGACCGCTGCGGGCCGACGCCGCGCGCAACGCCGAGAAGATCGTGCGGGCCGCCCGGGAGGTATATGCGCAGCTGGGGCCCGAGGCGCCGCTCGACGAGGTCGCCCGCCGGGCCGGCGTGGGCATCGCCACGCTCTTCCGCCGGTTCCCGGACAAGGCGGCCCTCCTTCGAGCCGTCCTCGACCAGCAGTTCACCGAGGACGTCCTGCCCGCCATCGACCGGGGGCTCGCCGACGAGGACCCGCGCCGGGGGCTGACCGAGGTGATCGAGGCCGCCCTGACCTCGGCGGCCGAGGAGTACCACGTGCTGACGGCCGCCCGCAGCGCCGGGGTGTTCTCCGCGGAGACCGGCGCGCGCTTCTTCGACGCGCTGGACCCGCTGGTGGCGCGGGGGCAGCGGGCAGGGGTGATCCGGCCGGACCTGGTCCCGGACGACGTGCGGCGGATCATGAGCATGCTGGTGAGCGTGCTGTGGACGATGGACCCGGCCGAGGCCGGCTGGCGCCGCTACGTCACCCTCGTCCTGGACGGCCTCGACCCCACGGCAGCCACCCCCCTCCGCCACCCGGCCCCACCCCTGCTGCGCAGGCCCCAGCCCTGACGGGCGTCACCCTGTGCGGGCCGCCGACGGGCCCCCTTTCGCCCACCGACGTCCCGCCGATGCCGCTACGCCGGTTCAGGCATAGTTGACAGGGTGAACGACAAGAACGGCTGGCTCGCCCTTCTCGAGGAGAACCCGGGTCACTCGCAGTGGTACATCGACCGCTTTCGGAAGCTCGCCGAGGACGGCGCCGATCTGCATGGTGAGGCCCGGCTCGTCGACGCGATGGTTCCCCGCGGAGCCCGGATCCTCGACGCGGGCTGCGGACCCGGCCGGGTCGGCGGATATCTGGCCCGGGCCGGACACGACGTCACGGGCGTCGACCTCGACCCGGACCTCGTCGCCGCGGCCCGGACCGATCACCCCGGAGCACACTGGCTCACCGGGGACCTCGCCGAGCTCGACCTCCCCGCCAAGGGCTTCGACGTGCTGGTGTGCGCCGGAAACGTGATGACCTTCCTCGCCCCCGACACGCGCCGCACCGTCCTGGACCGGTTCGCAGATCACCTGCGGGCAGCGGGGCGAGCGGTGATCGGTTTCGGCACCGAACGCGGCTACCCGCCCGAAGAATTCCTCCAGGACGCCGAGGCCGCCGGTCTGCCCCCCAGCCTCCTGCTGTCCACGTGGGACCTGCAGCCCTATGCCGAGGGGTCCGACTTCCTGGTGGCCGTTCTCACGAAGGCGTGACCTGCCCCCGGTCGCCGAGTCCGGGGCAGGCTCCGGTCTCTCCCACACGACTGGAGCGATCTGCCGAAAGAGCCGCCTAGCCCGCCAGGGCCGCCCTGATCTGGCGGGTGGTCTGGGCGGCGACGGCGGGGTGGTCGGCGGCGTACGCGGCGTGGGCGTTGAGGCCCGTCGCGAGGGCCCAGCCGCGTCCCCGGGTCCAGGTGTCCTCGTCCGCCCCGAGCGCCGTGCGGAACACGGTCCGGCAGCGGGCGGACATGAGGGTGAAGGCGATCGTCAGGTCGCAGGCCGGATCGCCGAGCCCCAGCTCGCCGAAGTCGATGACCGCGCTCAGCTCGCCCCCGGCCGTGAGCAGGTTCCCGGTGTGCAGGTCCCCGTGGCACCACACCGGTGCGGGCTCCCGGTACGGGGCGGCGAGGGCGGCATCCCACAGGGCGGTCATCGCCCCGGCGTCGAACTCCCCGGCCAGCGCGGCGATGGCCGCACGCGTCGCGGCGTCCCGTTCCTCCAGCGGCTCCCGCAGCGCGCCGCCGCCGTCGGCCGGGCAGGACCGCAGCGCCGTCAGGAACCCGGCGAGCGCCCGGGCGGCGGGCGCCGAATCGCCGAGCCCGGCCACCGTCGCGACGTCCCCCTCCAGCCAGCGGGACACCGCCCACGGCCACGGGTACCCGCACCCGGGCTCGCCCACCGCGACCGGCACCGGCACGGCCAGCGGCAGCAGCGGACCGAGCCGGGGCAGCCAGCGCAGTTCCTTGGCCGCCTGGCCGACGGCGTGCCGGTGACGGGGCAACCGCACCGACAGTTCCCCGCCGAGACGGTGGACCACATGGTCGGAGCCGGCCGGCTCGAAGCGCTCCAACGGCAGCCCCGCCCACTGCGGGAACTGCTCGTCGACGAGCCGGCGCACCAGCGCGGTGTCGATGACGGGCCTGAGGTCGGCTGTGCTCATCCGCGGCTCCGGATTCCGGCCCGTACGACGACGAGCACTACATGGTCCAGACCATCCCAGCCTGTCCGGCCCTCGGCTGTCGACCGGTTTTCCGCTGGTACGCGGGTCGGGCCGATGTCAGGAGCAGAGGCGGGCCACCTGCTCGAGTTCGTCCGCCAGGGGCGCCGGGTCGCGCGGGCCGATGTGGGGGGCCTTGAGCGACCGGACGCGGAACGGGTTGCCGGGGGTCAGTTCGTCGGCCTCCCGGATCATCAGGTCCTGGAGGGCGGGCGGCAGCGTGCGGTCCTCCGTGAACCGGATGAAGGTGCGCGGGATCCGGCCCCACGCGTCCGGGCGGCCGCGGCCGTCGGCGGCCCCGATCGCCGGGGACTCGTCGGGTTCGAGGATGTTGAGGACGGCCCGCACCTCGGCGTCCGAGTAGTCGGCGGCCATCGCCTCTTTGGCGATGTGGAGGAACTCCGGGTCGCGGCTGCGCCAGTTGACCCGGGTGACCCCGAGCTCGGGCGCGGTCGGGACCGGGACCATCTTGAAGATGTGGCTCGTGGCCGCCTCCGGGGTCGCCAGCAGGTCGTTCGAGGAGACCCGCTTGGCCGGGCACAGCGCCGACACGTACACCAGGTGGGAGATCAGCTCGGGTATCAGGTCGGCCGTGGCGTTGAGGGTGACGCCCCCCATGCTCTGCCCGGCCAGGACGACCGGGCCGTTGCGGTGCGCCCGCCGCACCACCGACGCCACGTGCGCGGCGCAGTCGGCCAGGGTCGTGCCGGCGACGGGCGAGGGCTCCGTACGGAGCCGTTCCAGGTCCTGCGGCGCCTGGTACGAGAGCGGGAAGTACGCACCGGGCTCGTGGCCCGGCAGGTCCACCGCGACCACGCGATGCCCCCGGAGCCCCAGTTCGGCCGCCACGGGGGACCATCCGTAGGCGTTGCTGCCCGCCCCGTGAACGAGGACGAAGGTGACCGGGCGCGACGGCCCGGCCCGTCAGGCGGCGACGAGCAGGAAGGGGCCGCTGTAGGCGTCGAGCATGCCCGGGCCGGTGATGAGGAGGCGGCATTCACCGGTGGCGGTGCCGGCGGGGACGGTGACCCGGGCCGTGGTGTGGTGGGCGGGCACGCCGGTCGCCAGGACGGCGCGGGTGACGGTGGCGGTGCCCTCGCGCTGGACGAGGCGGATGTCGAGCGCGTCGAGGGGGCCGGTCGGGTACCAGCGCACCACCTGCTCCGTGCCCTCCTCCCAGACGGCGCCCTCGTGGGGTGCCTCGACGACCAGGTCGTCGGTGCCGAGCAGGACGGCTGCGGCGGGGCGGCTGTAGAGGGAGTTCACATGGCTCGCGGCCCGCCGGGCCTTCGTCCAGGCGCTCTTGACGGAGGGGGTGGACATGGGCCGGCTCCTGTACTCGATGCTCTGACGGCGTGTGCTCGACCGTTCCCTTGCACCGTAGCGAGCGGCAAGGGCGCCCGTATCGGCCGAACGGCCACACCGGTACCGCCCCGGCCCGGGCCGCGGTGGTACCGGCGTAGCCCGGGCGGCCGCGCTCCGGAGGGGGCGCGGCCGCGAGGGTCGGGGTCAGGACTCCTTCGCGACGGTGAGGATGCAGAGCAGGGAGCAGGCCACGGCCGAGGAGGGCGCGCTGGTGGTCGGCGGCGTCCCGGGAGGCGCGTTGACCCCGGAGAAGGTGGCCGACGCCGTGTTCTTGAGCGGCAGGGCCAGCAGGAAGGAGGTGCAGTAGACCTGCCGGCCGGCTCCGACCGCGAGGTCGAAGGTCCCCGCCGCGGTCCGACAGCCCGGTGTGGTGGGGTCGTTGACCGTCACCTGGGTGACGGGGACCGGACCGGTGTTGGTGACGGTGATCCGCCAGTAGGCGGTGCCGAGCAGTTGCAGCAGGCCCACGGGGCTCTTCTTGGCCCAGGGGCCCGCGCCGCCCGGCCCGCACGCGTGCGGGTTCGAGACGGTGCAGATCTCCTTCTCGACCGTCACCGCGGGCTTGCACTGCGATCCGGGCGCGACGGCGAGGTCGACGGTGTTGGAGGTGAGGGAGCCGGTGGCGTCGGTGGCGGTCGCGGTGTCGGAGACCTGGGTGACCGAGCAGTCCGCCGCGACGACCGTACGCACGCACACCTGGGGCGCGTCGCCCTGGTAACTGGCCACCAGGGCCGGGTGGTTGGTGGCGGTGAAGTCCGCCGCGCTGGTCAGGACGAGCTGGACGGTGACGGTGATGGCCGGATGCCCGGCGGCCGAGATGCCGCTGAGGTCGACGGTGCCGGCCGGGGTCAGGGCGGGGGTGGCGAGGACGGTCCCGTCGGGGTCGGTCACCGAGACGGCCGAGGCGGCGAGGTTGACGTGGCCGAGGTCGATGGCTTCGAGCCGCGCCTCGGTGTACGCCTGGACGTGGCCGGACGCCCCGTCGCAGTAGAAGTCGGACGGCTTGAGGGTGACGGCCGCGCCGCTGTGCACGCACGGGGTGGCGCCGGTGGCCGGGTCGAGGGAGAAGAGGATGCCCGCGTCGCCGAGGGCGATCAGGCAGCGGGTGGTGGCGTCGTAGGTGTAGCCGTAATCACGGGTCGCGCCGCCGCCCACGCCGGGGTGGGTGGCGACGGCCGGGAAACCGGCGCACGGCTGCGTGGTGGTCCAGCTGTAGCAGAGGGTCGCGCCGGGGACGGGCCCGCCCCAGACGGGGAAGTAGCTGCGGGTGTCGGTGGCGGTGGTGACGACTTCGGGGTTGAAGACGAGGACGGCGTTGCCGACCGTGCCGAGTCCGGTGACCGGTGCGGCGAGCGGGCTGCCGTCGGTTGCGAAGCAGGTGGTCAGGGGCTGGCCGCTGCTGGTGGCCGCGCTGCACACGCCGTTGGCCTCACCGGCGGCGGTGTACGAGGTGAAGGCGTTGTACGTGTAGGAGGAGGCGTTGGGCGCCGTGGTGTGCGGGGTGTCCCAGCCGGCACAGACGGTTCCCGTCGCGGGGTCGAAACAGCCCAGGGCGGGTGTGGCGGCGACGGTGGAACCACCGGTCTGGGGCGCGGAGGAGGCGAAGACCTTGCCGCCGGCCGTGGTCATGCTGCCGAGGTAGAGCGAGCCGGTGGCCCCGGGCAGGTCGTGGTTGGGGCGGACGATGGGAGCGTAGGGCTGCCCGTCGCAGGGGGTGCGGGTGGCCATGGTCAGGCAGAGCACCTGGCCGGTGCTGGCGACGCCGTACAGCTTGCCGGCCTCGGCGACGAGCCCGGCCATGCCGTTGGCGCTGGACGGGGAGCCGCCGGTGGCCCGCAGGGCGAAGAAGCCGCAGTTGGCCCGGGCCCCGAGGTCCAGACAGCCGACGCCGAGCGCGGAGGCGGTCACGCCCGGGTAGTAGAGCACGCCCGGCCGGTCGGGGTCGGAGACGTACTGGGGAGTCAGGGTGCTGCTGATGTCGCCGGTGCTGCCGGTGCCGAGCGGGCCCGGGGCGGTGTTGAGCGGGCGGGGCCAGGGGCCGCCCGCACAGGGCTGGCCGGTCGACAGGTTGCTGCACACGGCCTGCGGCGCGGCGGGGCCGGTGTGGTGGTACATGTTCCACGCCTCGACCTCACCGCTCTCGGTGCGGTGCAGGACGGGGGTGAAACCGTCGCCGCCGGTGGACTGGGCGGTGGGCCGCACGGGCGGCAGGAGGTTGGCGGCGAGCGAGGTCCCGCCGGGGCGGGCCGCGGGGTGGCTGGCGCGGACGGCCACGGTCGCGGCGCCCGGGTCGGTGCCGCTGAAGGTGGTCCCGTCGGTGGACCAGCCGGGCGTCCAGCCCGGCGGCACCTTCAGGGAGCCGGGGACGTACGTCTGGCTGGTACCGGCGCCGGATATGGGGTCGGTGATCACCGCCGGGGCCGGGGCTCCGGCGGCGGCGTTGGCGTAGCTGGCCGTCCAGTTGACGGTGGAGCCGTGCGCCACCGGGACCTGGCCCGGGTCGGTGACGTTCTGGGCGGTCTTCACCAGGGTGGACGCGGCGGCGGCTGCGGCAGGCGGCTCCGCGGCCGCCGATAAGGAGGTGCCGCCTGCGGCTGCGGTCAGTGCGAGTGCGGTCAGAGCGGCGGCCACCGCGGTGCGCAGCGGCCGCCGGGAACGGTATGTGAGCACGGGACGGGACATGGGCTCCCATTCTGTGTCGCGGGGCGCGCACCGACGGAGGTGCACTGAGGTGCGCGCAGACGCACACCGTAAGCGCGCGGTTTCACCTCGTCACCGGTTTTGGCGGAGCAGGGCAGGTTCTGACCGGAAGTGGGAGCCGAATGCCCGGAGCGCCGCGATAGTTGCCTGTTTAACTTCTTGAACTTCCATGATCGGACGCCGGTTCCGCCGCCGGCCGGCCGTGGCCGGGTCGGTACGGCCTGCCTAAGAACTCCCAACGAAATGATCTTCGAGGTGGTCGGATCACTCCGGGGCCGTTGATCTGGGGGTGCGGGGTGGCTCGGCGGAAGCCGTGGGAGAAGCCCTGTGGACCGGGGTAGGGCGGGCAGCAAGCACCACCTCATCACGGACGCCATCGGCATCCCCCTCGGCGTCACCCTCACCGGTGGCAATCGCGACGACGTCACCCAGCTCATCCCACTGCTCAAGGCGGTGCCACCCGTGCGGGGCAAGCGCGGCCGACTTCGGCGCCGCCCCGACGTCGTGCTCGGGGACCGTGGCTACGACCAACGCTGGGTTGTCGAGCGCGCCTTCGCCCACCTGCACTGGTTCCGCCGCCTGCGCATCCGCTGGGAGATCCGCGACGACATCCACGAAGCCTTCCTGACCTCGGGATGCGCACTCATCTGCTGGCGACGCCTGTTACAGCCGACCCGATCCCTCGGCCTCTCGCAGTAGCCATTCCCGGACCGAAGGAGCTTGGTCAAGGAGCCGTCTGACCTGCATTCCCTCTTCGCGCGAGGTCACCTTCGGCAGCGGGGTGAAGTCCTCGGGGGTCACGTCCAGCCAGCTCACCACGCGATCTCCCGTACACAGAGTGATCAGCAGTTCCCACCGCACGTGATCGGGAACGTCACGGCGGTGGGACAGGGTGTGCCACCAGGCCGGCCACAGATAGTGGGTGCCGCCGGGCGCCGCATTCGCCCGCACCCACGTCGGATCCAACCGCTGGCTCAGGCCCAGGTCACCCGCCCGCTCCTCCAGCCGGAACAACGAGGGAGAATCGATGACCTTCACCTCGCGCGGCAGCGGCTGCTCAACGCCCATCACCCCATGCTGCCCGACAGCACCTCACGTCGGGCAACCGACCCCGAAGAGTCATTCCGTTAGGAGTTCCAAGGGCGGACGGGCCGTCCCAGCACCTCTTCGAACCAGTCTGCGCACCGCCGGGCGAGGTCTTCGGCGGTGCCGGAGGCCTGGAGGAAGTCCCGGTCGGGTGACGGGTGGAGGTTGAAGAGCTGGTCGCAGACCCTCCCGGCCCGCACGTGGGTGCCGTGGAAGTGCACCGCCCACTCGCCGCGCACCGCTCTGCGCGCCTCATCGACGAGTGTGACGTGGACCAGGAGCGAGGAGTCGTCCTCGGGCCGTCCGACCTGGCTGGGGGTCCATGGCACGCGCCAATCGGCGGCGCGGGCCCGCAGGGCTTCCAGGAAGGCCAGTTCGGTCTCGTCGAAGTCCCACGGCTCCTCGCCGTACTCCTCGGGGTCCTCGACCTCGAACCAGGTGTTGTCGGTGTGCACGGGGAGACCTTAGCGCCGTACCGCGCGGCGTCGGCCGGGCGGACCGGCCAGGGCATTTCGGCAGCGCTGGGCTGCGAAAAATCGCGGCGTCCGGAGCGTGATTGATTTCCGGACGAATTCGTGGTGTCGAATCGTTTATTCAGAAGTTTTCAGCCTCGCGGGACGTGCTGTGTTCCGATGAAATTAACCACTGCGCCATCGAGGAACGTTTCGCCAGGTTTCTGCAGGTAGATGGCCTTGGTGTGATGATCCGGCGATCCGGATACTGGTCGGTTCGGGCGAACTGGGCTAGAGGGTTAACGGCCGCCTCCGCCGTGCTGATATCAATTCTCCTGCGCTCGGATCCGCGCCGAATCGAATCCCGATTTCGGCCGCGTGGAAACACGTCGGCCTTTGCGAGAACGGAAATCCGCATGATGGGAATGACCCTCCGCCAGAACGTCGCCGTCGCTGCGCTGGCCCTGGCCGCGGCCCTGCTTCCCTGCGGCACGGCGGGCGCGGCCGCGCCGCAGGCCGCCGTCCCCGGCCGGTACTGCCTGGCCAACGCATGGGGGACGCCGAACATCTCCTCGAAGCCGTGCGACCCGGCGGACCGCGGTCAGCACTGGGTCGTCTCGGGCAACCAGATCGCGCTGGCCGGCGACCGCAACTACTGTCTGGCCAACGCCTGGGGCACCCAGGGCGTCTCCACCAAGCCGTGCAACCCCAACGACCAGGGGCAGTACTGGAACGTGGCGGGCCAGCAGATCGCGCTCACCCTCGCCCCGGCCTACTGCCTGGCCAACGCGTGGGGCACGCCGAACGTCGGCACGAAGCCGTGCGACGGGGCGGACCAGGGCCAGAAGTGGGTGGTCTTCAACGACCAGATCAGCCTCGCCGCCGCCTGACCGACCGGCGCTGCAAACAGCCGTAGATAGCTGAGGGCCCGCCCCGGGGACTGTGCGCCGGGGCGGGCTCTGCCGTTCCGGCGTGCCGGCGACCGTACTGCGGGGCGGGCGCGCACCGCGCCGCCGTACTCGCGGTACGTCGCCCGAAGCCGCCGGTTACGCGGACTGTTCGACCGTGCTGGTGCCGCTGCCCGCCCGGGACTCCCAGGTCCACGTCTCTTCGAGGCGGAGCCGGCCGTCGGGGAGTTCGACGACGAGCGAGGTGCAGTGGCCCGAGGCGGTGGTGTCGTCGGAGCGGAGCTGGACGTAGCGGAAGTCCAGGGTGTCGCCCGCGCGGGTGCCCACGAGGAACCCCCGCGTGACATCGCCGCCGGCGTACTCGGCCCATATCCGGGCGCCCTCCTGGTGGTAGGTGAACCGGGTCCGCCGGCCGACCTGGCCCGGGGCCTGGTCGGCCACCGGGAAGAAGACGAGGCCGTCGAGCGAGCGTGTCATCAGGTGCTCCTGCGTCGGAAGGATGCCGGAGCCGGGTCCGACTCCCGCGCCGCGACCAAGATCCCGGCTGCACGCACCCTAACGGGGGCGGCGCCGGAGGGGCCGCGGTGAGTCTGGCCCCGCCCTCTTCGCCGGTGCGGTGCGGTGCGGTGCGGTGCGGGCGTCCGGTCCGGTCCGGTTCGACGCCCCTCCGACTCCCCGCGGCCCTGCACCGACAGGTGGATTACCCGGCTAGGCACAGCCGTGCCAAGACTTGCCAAGTTAGGCAAGTTACTTCGGTGGGATCTTGCCAATCTCTGTCCTGGCTGGATAGTCTCTGGATGTCCGGGCGGGAACATCGCCCGGGGCATCGGGCGGGGGCCGGTTGGCGCTGTCGCTCGACGCCGCAGCTCCAAACCGAAAGATGAACGTCATGCGCTACCTGCTCCGGGCCACCTTCGGCCTGACCGTCCTGCTCTCCGCCATGCTCGCCATGCAGGCGACCGAGGCCCAGGCGCAGCCGGCGCACACGGTCGTCGTGGCCTCCGAGATCGGCTGGCCGTAGCCCGCCCCAGCGGTGGTGAGCTGGAGGTTTGCCAGATGATGCCAACCTTGGCAACAATGGCAAGGTGCTGGGGTCGGGGACCCGACCCGACAAGCGGGGGTGGTCATGTCAATCGAGAGTTGAAGAAGGGGCGGCGATGTCGCTTCAGCAGCCTGAGTTCGGGGCGCGCCTGCGTGAGCTCAGAGTCAAACTCGGACTCTCCCAGCAGCAGTTGGCCGGGGAAGGCCTCTCCGCCGGGTACCTCTCCCGACTGGAGTCGGGGGCGCGACCGCCCACGGCGCGGGCGATCGAGTACCTCTCCGAGCGCCTGTCCGTCAGCCCCGACACCTTCAAGGGGACGGTCGTCGACCCGGTCGCGCAGGCCGTGACCGCCGCCTCCGCCACCGAGGACCAGGCCCGGGCGGTGCACCTGCTGGAGACCGCACTGGCGACGGAGTCCGACGGGGACGACGCGGCCGTGCGCTGGCAGGCCCTGCGCCTGCTCGCCGAACACCATCGGCAGCGGGGCGCCGGCGACCTGGAGCGGGACAACCTCGTCCGGATGGTGCGGCTGTCGGACCGTTTCGACGTACCCGAGGCCCGCGCCTACTCTCGGCTCCACCTCGCGCGCTGCGAACGGGCGCTCGGGCAGATGGAGAAGGCCCACGAGACGGCCCGGGAGGCGCTGGCGATCACGACCGAGCACGACCTGCCGCCGGGTGACCGGGCCGGCGCCCTGATGGTGCTGATCTCCACCGAGGTGGCGGTCGGCGACCTGGCGGAGGCCCAGGCGCACGCGGTCGAGCTCGAGGAGATCGCAGACCGGGGCGGCGAGGTGCTGCACGCCGAAGCGCTGTGGACCGCAGCCCACGTCAACCTGCGCAACAGCGACTACACCGGCGCCGCCGAGCGGCTGGACAAGGCCCTGGCATCGCTGGACAGCCGTACCAACCCACTGCTCTGGCTGCGACTGCGGCTCGCCGCGGCCTCGCTGAGCCTGCAGATGTCCCCCCGCCGGCTCGAGGCCGCCGAGCGCTGCCTCGCCGAGGCGGCGCCCGCGATCGACCTCATCGGCACTCCGCTGCACCGTCAGGAGCACACCCTGCTGACGGCCCAACTGAACTTCCAGCGGGACGACTTGGACGAGTCCCGCAGGCTGCTCGACAGCCTCGACGAGCAGGACCTGCTGCTCGCCTACCAGGACCGCCTGGCCTGGGACGTCCTGCGCAGCCAGCTGCGCATCCTCGGCGGCGAGCGCACCCAGGGCATCGAGGGTCTGCGCCGTCTGGCCGAGGAGGCCGAGGGCCGAGCCAACGTGGACCTCTCGAAGGAGATCTGGCGCGCGCTGGCCGAAACCCTGGCACGCGTCCAGTAGTCGCCGGCGGCGGCCGAGTCGGTGGCCGCCGCCTTTCCAGACAGTCCCCGGCGACGGGTGCCACCCGCGCCGCCTTCCAGCAGGGCCCGTCCGGGCAGGTTTCCGGGCGGTGGCCCGGCCCCGCCCTGCCCGGAATCGGTCCGAGGCAGGAGCGCTGAGCGCCCCCCCCGGCGGGCCGGCCGACGGCGGCCGGCTGCCGCGGCGAGGGCCCCTCACCCGTGCGCCGGCCCGGCGGCATGCAACGCACCGGGCATCCCACTCATTTCTCAGCGATCCCGCCGCCGGCGGGACGATCACACCTGCCTCAGGGGAGAGACGTCATGCAGGATCTGGAGTCGGCGACCGGCACCCCGTCCGGGATCTGGGAACTCTTCGAAGCCGCCGTCGCGGCGCACCCGGACCGCGCGGCGGTCGTCGACCCGGGAGCCGGGATCAGCCTGACCTACCGCGAGTTGGCGCGGGCTGCCGCCGAGCAGTCGGCCGCCCTGGTGCGGGCCGGAGTGGGCCCGCGGGACACCGTCGCGCTGTCCCTGTCCCGGTCGGCCGCGGAGACGGTCGCACTGCTCGGTGTCCTGCGGGCCGGTGCCGGGTACGTGGCCGTCGACGCGGAGCAGCCGCCGGCGCGGCTCGGGCGGATCCTCGAGGTCGGCGCGCCCCGTGCGGTGCTGGCCGAGGCCGGCGCCGCCGAGAGGATCATGGGGTCTGCCCCGGCCGGCTGCGTGGCCGTCGAGGTGTGGACGCCCTCCGCCGCGGACCCCGCGGCGCCGGTTCCGCCCGCGCACCGCGCCGCGGGCGACGACCTCGCCTACGTGAGCTTCACCTCGGGTTCGACCGGCCTGCCCAAGGGGGTCGCAATCCCGCACCGGGCCGTGGTCCGGCTGGTCGCCGAGCCCGACTACGTACGCTGCGGGGCCGGTGAGCGCTTCCTCCGACTGGCGCCGCTCGCCTTCGACGCGTCCACGCTCGAGGTCTTCGCTCCGCTTGCCAACGGTGGCACGCTGGTCGTGCATCCGGCAGGCGTCCCGGGCCCCCGGGAGATCGCCGACTTCCTCCGGACCGAGCGGATCTCGGTGCTGTGGCTGACGGCAGGCCTGTTCCGGCTGGTCGTGGACCTCGAGCCGACGGCGTTCGGCCAGGTCCGGCAGGTGATCACGGGCGGTGACGTGGTCCCGGTCGAGCAGGTGCGCCGCCTGGTCGAGCGCTACCCCGGGCTGCGGGTGACCAACGGCTACGGTCCGACCGAGAACACCACCTTCACCACCGTCCACCACGTCGACTCGGCCGCGGACATCGACGAACCACTGCCGATCGGCCGTCCGATCAGCGGCACGACCGTGCACGTCCTGGACGCCGCCGGCGCCCCGGTCGCCGACGGCGAGGTCGGCGAGCTCCACACCGGCGGCCTGGGGCTGGCCCTCGGGTACCTCGGTGCCGGCGAGCAGGAGCAGGCCGCATTCGGAGCCGGCCCCGGCGGCGAACGCCTGTACCGCACCGGCGACCTGGTGCACTGGGACGCCGCGGGGCGGCTCCGGTTCGTCGGCCGCCGGGACGACCAGGTCAAGATCCGCGGTTTCCGGGTGGAGCCCGGCGAGATCGAGCGCTGCCTGGCCGAGCACCCCGAGGTCGGGGACTGCGTGGTGACGGTCGTCGGTGAACACGCCGCCGACAAGCGGCTGCTGGCCGCGGTGGTGGCCCCGGCCGACCTGCTGCCCGCCCTGCGGACGTGGGTCGCGGATCGGCTGCCGGCGCACTCCCGGCCGGCCCTCTGGACGGCGGTCACGGCGCTCCCGGTCACGGCCAACGGCAAGGTGGACCGGCGCGCCCTCGAACGGCTGGCCCTCGGAGGCGCGGCGGCCGGGGCGGCGGCCACGGCCCCGCCCGCCACGACGACCGCCGCGCCCGGCACGGGCACGGGCCTGCCGGCGGCCGGCACCGGCCTGCCCGCCACGCCGACCGGCCTCCCCGCGGCCGGGACCGGTCTGCCGGCCGCCGGGACCGGCCTGCCCACCCCGGCACCTGGCCTGCCCGCCGCCGGCACCGGCCTCCCCTCCGCCGGTGGGCTGGAGCGTCGCATCCAGCAGGCCTGGCTGGAGGTGCTGGGCCTGGACCACTGCGGCCTGGACGACGGCTTCTTCGACATCGGCGGCGACTCGATGCTGCTCGCGCTGCTCTCCGGCCGCCTCCAGCAGGACCTGAGCGTCGAGTTCGCGACCGTGGACCTCTTCCGGTACCCCACCATCCGGTCCTTCGCCGACAGCATCCGGCCCAAGATGGCCGCACAGGCCGCCGGGCTCCCCGGCCACTCCTGACCCATCCCGCTCCGTACACCGCCGTGGCCGCGCCACGGCGGCCCCCGCCCTGCCCTTCCCACCCCGTCCAGTGAGGCAAAGCTCGTGTTCCCAACAGATTCCCGCGGGTTCGACATCGCGGTCATCGGCATGGCCGGCCGGTTCCCGGGCGCGGCCTCCATCGACGAGTTCTGGGAGAACGTCCGGCAGGGCCGGGAGACCATCGCCCAGTTCGCCACCGACGAGCAGAAGGGCCGGACCGTCACCGGCGGCCACCCGGTCGGTGCGAAGGGGGTCCTCGACGACGCCGACCGGTTCGACGCCGGGTTCTTCGGCCTGAGCCCGCGCGACGCCGCCCTCACCGACCCCCAGCAGCGGGTCCTGCTGGAATGCGCGCACACCGCCCTGGAGCACGCCGGTTGCGACTACCAGCGGTACTCCGGTGCGATCGGCGTGTACGTCGGCGGCTCGCAGCCCGACTACCTACGGCGCAACCTGCTGCCCAACCGTGAACTCGTCGCGGAGATGGGTGAGTTGTCGCTCGCCCTGGCCAACGAGCGGGACCACCTGGCCACCCGCATCTCCTACGCCCTGGACCTGCACGGCCCGAGCCTGAACGTGCAGACCGCCTGCTCCTCGTCGCTGGTGGCGATCGTCACGGCCTGCCATGCGCTGCTCGCCCGGCAGTGCGACGTGGCGCTGGCCGGCGGAGTCAGCGTCACCCTGCCGCTGCGCGGCGGTTACCACTACGAGCCCGGCGGCATCACCTCGCCGGACGGCCACTGCCGCAGCTTCGACGCCCGGGCCCAGGGCACCGTACCGGGCAACGGCGTCGGCGCCGTGGTCCTCAAGCGCCTGGCCGACGCCCTCGCGGACGGCGACCACGTACACGCCGTCATCAAGGGCGGTGCGGTCAACAACGACGGCGCCCTGAAGGTCGGTTACACCGCTCCCAGCGTGGACGGCCAGGCGCGGGTCATCGCCCAGGCCCAGGCCGCCGCCGGGGTCGCCCCTGACACCATCGGATACCTGGAGACCCACGGGACCGGGACCCGGCTGGGCGACCCGATCGAGGTGGCGGCCCTGACCGAGGCCTTCCGGGCGGGGACGGACCGCACCGGTTTCTGCGCGCTCGGCTCGGCGAAGCCCAACATCGGACACCTCGACGCGGCGGCCGGCGTGGCCGGCTTCATCAAGGCCGTGATGGCACTGAAGGCCGCCGAACTCCCGCCGCTGCCGCATTTCGAGCAGCCGAACCCGATGCTCGACCTGGACCGCACCCCCTTCTACGTCACCACCGAACGCCGGCCGTGGGAGTCGGAGGGGCCGCGCCGGGCGGGCGTCAGCTCCTTCGGCATGGGCGGCACCAACGCCCACGTCATCCTGGAAGAGGCGCCCGCCGAGGCGCCGCGGACCGGGACGCCGGAAGCGGTCGTCCTGCCGCTCTCGGCCCGCTCCGGCGAAGCGCTCGCCGAGGCGGCCCGCCGCCTCGCCGACCGGCTGGACGCCGACCCGGACCTCCAGCCGGCCGACGTCGCCCGCACCCTGCAGACCGGCCGGCGCGAGTTCGGCGTACGGCGGTCCGTGGTCGCGGCCTCCCGCACCGAGGCGGCCCGCGCGCTGCGCGAGCAGCCCGCGGACCCGGACGTGGCGGTCGACGCGGTCGTCGGCACGGCCTTCGCCTTCGCCGGCCAGGGCAGCCAGTACCCCGGCATGGCCCGGCAGCTCTACGCGGGACGGCGGGAGTTCCGGGAGCTGGTCGACGAGTGCGCCGAGGCCTTCCACCCCGAACTCGGCCTGGACATCCGCACGCTGCTGCACCCGGCCGGCCACGACGAGGCGGCGGCACAGCGGCTGGCCCGCACCGACCTCGCGCAGGCCGCCCTCTTCACCGTCCAGTACGCCCTCGCCCAGCAGCTCATGGCCCTCGGCGTGCAGCCGGCCGCGCTGGTCGGCCACAGCCTCGGCGAGTACACCGCGGCCTGTCTGGCCGGCGTCCTCGACCTCGCCGACGCCGTCCGGCTGATCTCCGTCCGCGGCCGCCTCATCAGGCAGCTGCCGCCCGGCGCCATGCTCGCGGCCCGGGCCGGTGTCGAGGTCCTGCGGCCGTTGCTGGGCGATGGGGTGGAGATCGCCGCCGTCAACGCACCCGAGGCGGTGGTGCTCAGCGGTCCGACCTCGGCCGTCGCGGCGGTCCGGGACCGCCTGACGGCGGCCGGCATCGAGGCCCGCCCGCTGCAGACCTCGCACGCCTTCCACTCCGCGGCGCTGGACCCCGTCCTCGCGGAGTTCGCCGCAGAGGTCGGGCGGATCACGCTGAGGGCGCCCGAGATCCCCCTCGTCTCCACCCTCACCGGTACCTGGGCGACGGCCGAGGAGATCACCGACCCCGCCTACTGGGTGCGCCAGCTCCGTGAACCGGTACGGTTCGGCGACGCCGCGGCCACCCTGCTGGCGGCCGGCGACCTGCTCGTCATGGAGGTCGGCCCCGGCGGCACCCTGGCCGGCCACCTGCGCGCCGTACCGGGCCGCCGCCCCGGACACCGCATCACCCACGCGCTCGGGCACCGCTCCGACCAGCGCCCCGACCGGGAGACGCTGCTGGCCGCCGTCGGCCAGGCCTGGACGGCCGGGGCCCGCGTCGACTGGGCCGCGGTCGGCCCGGACCAGGACGCCCGCCGCACCCCGCTGCCCGGCTACGCCTTCGAGCGGCAGCGCCACTGGATCGAGGAGCCGGCCGCCGTCCCGCGCCCCGCACCGCCCGCCCCCGCCCCGGCCATCGCGCCGCCCGCCCCGTTCACCGCATCCGCGGCCGCCGCATCGCCCCGGCCCACCGCGGGCCTCAGCACCGAGGACCGGATCGGCGACTGGGTCGCCGAGATCTGGTCGCGGATGCTCGGCGTGGAGCGGATCGGCCGACAGGACAACTTCTTCGACCTCGGCGGACACTCCCTGCTGGCGACCCGGCTCGCCGCCCGCCTCTCGGACGAGCTGCAGGTCCCCCTCTCCGTCGCCGACGTCTTCGACCACCCCTCGGTCGGCGCCCTGACCGCGGTCGTCGTCGCACGCGCCCCGGAGACCGGCTTCCTGGAGCAGATGCTGGAGATCCGGGACGAGATCGCGGCCCTCTCCGACGAGGAGATCGCCGACCTGATGACCGAGGACGACCACCGATGACCGGCCCCTGCGCACCGGACCGATGGCTCAAGTGCCTCGCCCCCCGACCGGATGCCAGGCTGCGCCTGATCGTTGCCCCCTACGCGGGAGGTGCGGCCGGAGCCTTCCACGGCTGGGTGGCGGCCATGCCGGCCGACGTGGAGGTGTGGGCCTTCCAGCTGCCGGGCCGCGAGAACCGGCTCGCCGAGCCGGCGCTCCGCTCCCTGGCGGAGCTCATCCCGCCGATGGCCGACGCCCTGACCCGCCTCGACCCCGAGCCGTACGTCCTCTTCGGGCACAGCATGGGCGCCCTGCTCGGCTACGAGCTGTACCAGGCGCTGGCCGCCCGGGGTGCCGCGCTGCCCGAGCGGCTGGTCCTCTCCGGATGCGCCTCACCCGCGGCGGCCTTCGAGCGGCCGCTGCTGCGCGCGGGCACCGACGAGGAGATCGTGCACTGGTTCCGTGAACTCGGCGGGATGCCCCGGGACGTGGACCCCGAGCTCGTCCGCCTGATGCTGCCGACCCTGCGGGCCGACATCGAGGTCTGCACGACCCACGTCCACCGGCCCGGACCGGCCGTCGACCGCCCGGTCACCGCGCTCGCGGGGCTGGCCGACCCGGTCGCCACCCCCGACCGGGTGGCCGCCTGGGGCGCGCTGGTCTCCGGCGCCTTCGAGACCGCGACCCGGCCCGGCGGCCACATGTTCGTCCAGGCGCCCGACTTCCCCGCCTTCCTCGCCACGCTCCTGCTGCCCCGGCGCTGAGTGCGCGGCCCCCTGCCGGGGCAGCCCCCGCCGCACCGCACCCCATCGACCGACGCCCGTACGGAGGGTGATCCCATGCTCGACCAGCCCCAACCCGAGACCCGGCCGCAGTCGCCGGACCACCGGGCCGCGGCCGCGCCCCGCCGCCCCGACCTGGACGCCGTACGCCGGCAGCTGCTCGCCCGCCGGGCCGGCGCCTCCGCCGTCGAGCGGGTGCCGGGCGTGCCGCGTCGCGAGGCGGCCGGGGACGTGGCGCTGTCCGCGGGCCAGCGGCAGCTGTGGCTCGCCGACCAGTGGCTGTCCGGCCCGGGGCGCTACCACCTGCCGATGGTGTGGCAGTTGCGGGGCGTGCTGGACACGGCTGCCCTGGAAGGGGCGCTGACGCGTGTCGTGGCCCGCCACGAGGCGCTGCGGACCACCTTCCCGCTGGTCGATGGCGAGCCGGTGCAGCGCATCAGCCGCACCGCCGACCTGCCGCTGGCCCGTACGGATCTGAGCGCGCTGCCCTCCGACCGGCGGGCCCAGCGGCTCCGGGACCTGCTGGCGGCCGAGACCACGGCCCCCTTCGACCTGGCCGCGGCGCCGGCGGTGCGCGCGCGTCTGGTGCGGTGCGCGGACCAGGAGCACGTCCTGGTGGTGACGCTGCACCACATCGTCACGGACGGCTGGTCGATGGGGGTGCTCTGCGAGGAGCTGTCCGCCTGTTACGGGGCCGCGGCCGAGGGCCGGGAGCCGGCCCTGCCCGAGGTGCCGGTGCAGTACGCGGACTGGTCCCAGTGGCAGCACGGGCGCCTGGCCCAGCCCTGGGCGGCCGAAGCCCTCGCCCACTGGCGCACCGCCCTCGCCGGGCTCGACCCGCTCCAACTGCCCGCCCAGCGGTCCGCGTCGGCCGGGGAGCCCGCCCGCGCCGCGCTGCTGCCGGTGACGCTGCCCGCCGACCTGGTGGCGCCCCTCCAGGCGCTCGCCCGGACCGAGGGCACCACGCTCTTCACCGTCCTGCTGACCGCCTACCAGGCCCTGCTCAGCCGGCTCAGCGGCCGCCACGACATCGCCGTCGGCACGCCCATGGGCAACCGCGAACAGCCCGAACTGGCCCGGACCATGGGCTACCTCGTCAACACGCTGCTGCTGCGCACCGACTGCTCCGGCGACCCCACTTTCCGCGAACTGCTGCGCCGGACCCGCGCCACCGCGCTGGGCGCCTACACCCACAAGGAACTCCCCTTCGAGAAGGTCCTCGAAGGGATCGGCGGCGCCGGCGACCGGCCCCCCGTCCAGGCCTGGTTCAACCTCCTCCAGCAGGCGCCGCGCCCGCCGCGGCTGACCGGTCTGGAGGTCACCGAACTCGAGGTCCACCAGGGCGCCGCCACGGCCGACCTCGCCGTCAACCTGTGGCCGACCGGCCAGGACGGCCTGGCCGGCTACCTGGAGTACGACACCGAGCGGTTCGACGAGGCGGCGGCCGGGCGCCTGGCCGGGCAGTTCGCGGCCCTGCTGCGGCACGCGGCCGAGGACGCCGACTGCGCGCTGGGCCGGCTGCGGCTGCTGGCGCCGGCCGAGCGGGCGGCCGTGCTCGCCCTGGGCGAAGGCCCGGCCTGCCCCGGCCCGGCCCCCCTCTTCACGGACGTCTTCCGCAGCCGGGTCGCCGCCACCCCCGACGCCCTCGCCCTGGTGACCCCCTCGGACCGGTACACCTTCCGGGAGCTCGACACCCTGGCGGACCGCACGGCGGACACGCTGCGCCGCGCCGGCGTCCGGCCCGGTACGGCGGTGGGCGTCTGCGCGGGCCGGACGGCCGCCCAGGTCGTCGCGCTGCTCGCGGCGCTCCGGATCGGCGCCACCTACCTGCCGCTCGACCCCGAGTACCCGGTCGACCGGCTCGCCCACATGATCGGTGACAGCGGCGCCCAGGTCGTGGCCACGGCGGCGGGCGGCTCCGTCCCCGGCTTCACCGGCCGGATCATCGAACTCGACCTCACGGGGGGCACCGCCTCCTCGGCCGTACCGGACCGCGCTCCCCGCGAGGCCGGCCCCGACGACCCGGCTTACCTCATCTACACCTCGGGCTCCACCGGGCGGCCCAAGGGCGTGCTGGTCACGCAGCGGGCGCTCGCCGCCCACCTGGCGCGCCTCCAGCAGCGGACCCCCCTCACCCCGGCCGACCGGGTCCTGCAGTTCTCCTCCTTCTGCTTCGACGCCTCCCTCGACCAGATCCTCGCCCCGCTGGCGGCCGGCGCCTCGGTGGTCCTGCGGGACGCGCCCTGGGGACCCGAGGAACTGCTGGAGCAGGTCGCCCGCCACCAGGTCACGCTGGTCAACGTCCCGCCGGCGTACTGGCACGGCCTGCTGCGCACCGTCGAGGACGGCAGCGCCGCCCTGCCGCCGAGCGTGCGCCGGGTCGTCCTCGGCGGCGACACCCTGGCGCCCGCCGACGTACGGCTCACCCAGCGGCTGATGCCCGGCCTCGAACTGATCAACATCTACGGGCCCACCGAGGCGACCGTGGACTCCACCCTGTACGAGGTCCCCCAGGGGTGGGCGGGGGAGCGGGTGCCGATCGGCCGGCCGCTGCCCGGCACCCGGGTGCGGATCCTCAGCGAGGGCATGGAGCCCCAGCCGGTCGGAGCCGTGGGCGAGTTGTACATCGGCGGCACCGCCCTGGCGGCCGGCTACCACGGCCTGCCCGACCGTACCGGCGAGGCCTTCGTCGAGGACCCGTTCGGAACCGGCCCCGAGGAGCTGCTGTACCGCACCGGCGACCTCGGCCGCTGGCACCCGGACGGCACCGTCGACCTGCTCGGCCGCCGCGACGCCCAGCTCAAGATCCGCGGCTTCCGCATCGAACCCGGCGAGATCGAGACCGCCCTGCGCGCCCTGCCCGGCGTACGGGAGGCCCTGGTGGCCGTGCACGGCGACACGCCCGCGGAGCAGCGGCTGGTCGGCTACGTGGTCGCCGACGGGGCGCCCCCGGCCACCGGCGCGCTGCGCGACGGCCTGCGCGCCACCCTGCCGTCCTACCTGGTGCCGACGCAGTTCGTGCTGCTCGACGCCCTGCCGGTGGGCGTCAACGGCAAGCTCGACCGACGGACCCTGCCGGTGCCGGCGGAGCGCGCCGCCGGGGAGCGGGCGCCCGAGGGCTCCCGGACGCCGGCCGAGGAGCGCATGACCCGGCTGTGGGAGACGGTCCTGCGGACCTCCGGGATCGCGGTGGACGAGGACTTCTTCGGCCTGGGCGGGACCTCCATCACCGCCATGCGGCTGGTCTCGGCGGTCAACCGGGAGTTCGGCACCCACCTGGCGGTGCGGGCCGTGTTCGAGGCCCCCACGATCGCCGAACTCGCGCGCCGCGTCGGCGCGCCGGCCGAAGCCGCCGTGGCGGCGGTCTCGCGCCGCCCCGCGGCCGGGGACGCGCCGCTCTCGGCGGGCCAGCGCCAGATGTGGCTGGCGGACCAGTGGCTGACCGGGCCCGGCCGCTACCAGCTCCCGATGGTCTGGCGGCTCCGCGGCCCCCTCGATCCGGCCGCGCTCGACCGGGCCCTGGCGCACCTGGCCGCCCGGCACGAGGTCCTGCGCACCAGTTTCCCGCTGGTCGACGGCGAGCCCGTGCAGCGGATCGACCCCACCGCCCGGATCAGCCTCACCCGCACCGACCTCGGTTCCCTGCCCCCCGACGAGCGCACCGCACGGATGCGCGACCTCCTCGAAGCGGAGACCACGGCGCCGTTCGACCTGGCCGCCGCACCCCCGCTGCGCGCCCTGCTGATCCGATGCGCCGCCGACGAGCACGTCCTGGCCCTGACGATGCACCACATCATCACCGACGGCTGGTCCATGGGCCTGTTCTGCGAGGAACTGTCGGCCTGCTACCGGGCCGAGGCCCAGGGCCGGCGTCCCGACCTGCCCGACGCGCCACTCCACTACGCCGACTGGTCACAGTGGCAGCACCACCGCCTCACCCAGCCCTGGGCGGCCGAGGCCCTGGCCTACTGGCGCACCACCCTCACCGGCCTGGGACCGCTGAACCTGCCCGCCCCCGCCGGGGCCGACCCGGTACCGTCCGCCCGCGGCGCGCTGCACGAGTTCACCATCGAGCCGCGGCTGCGCGCCGCACTCGAGCCGCGGCTGCGCGAGAGCGGCACCACGCCGTTCATGTTCCTGCTCGCCGCCTACCAGATCCTGCTCGGCCGCCTCTGCGGCCAGCACGACATCGCCGTCGGCACCTCGGCGGCCAACCGCGAGCAACCCGAACTCGCCCGCGTACAGGGCTTCTTCGCCAACACCCTGCTGCTGCGCACCGACTGCTCCGGCGACCCGACCTTCCGCGAACTGCTGCGCCGGACCCGCGCCACCGCGCTGGGCGCCTACGCCCATCAGGAACTGCCCTTCGAGAAGGTCATCGAGGAGGTGCGGGACCCCGCCTGGGGAGCGGGCGGCCCGCCGGTCCAGGCGTGGTTCGGATACACCGACGCGCCCGCCCTGCCGCTGCAACTGCCCGGTACCGAGACGGAGGCGCTGGGCGTGGACGACCTGCCGGCCAGGCTGCCGATCCGGCTCGACCTGGCGGACCGCGACGGCCAGATCGAGGGCCTGATCCACCACCAGGTCGACCTGGTCCCCGCCACCACGGCCGCCGCCCTGGCCACGGACCTCAGCACCCTCCTGGGAGCCGTGGCCGACGATCCGGACCTGCGGCTCTCGGCCCTGCACGACCTGCTCGGCCGCGCCGAGGCCGCCTCCCGCAGCCGGGCCAGAGCGGCACTGGGCGACCGGATGTCCGGCTCCCTCGCCGCCGTCCGCCGCCGACGCAACCAGCCGTGAACCGCCCCCACGACGATCAGACAGGAAGGCCGACATGACCTCCACACCCCGGCTGTGGGGCGGTGAACTACTGCGGCACCGGGACTTCCGGTTCCTCTGGGGCGCCCAGGCGGTGTCCCTCCTGGGCAGCCAGGTCACCCTCCTGGCCCTGCCGCTCACCGCGGTGACGGTGCTCGACGCCGGCCCCTTCGAGACCGGCCTGCTGGGCACCGCCGAACGCCTGCCCTACCTCTGCTTCGGCCTGCTGGCCGGCGTCTGGGTCGACCGGCTGCGCCGCCGGCCCCTGCTGGTCGCCGCCGACCTGGGCCGGGCCCTGCTGATGCTCACCATCCCGGTGGCCTCGCTGCTCGGCGTCCTGGGCATGGGCCAGCTCTACGCCGTCGGCTTCCTGGTCGGGCTGCTGGCCGTGCTGTTCGACGTGGCGCACCAGTCGATGCTGCCGAGCCTGGTCCGCCGCGACCAGCTCCTGGAGGGCAACAGCAAGCTGGAGTTCACCGGCTCGACCGCGGACCTGGCCGGCCCCGGCGCGGCCTCGCTCCTGATCGGCCTGCTGACCGCACCGGTCGCGATCGTGGTGGACGCGGTCTCCTACCTGGCCTCCGCACTGCTGCTGAGCGGGATCGCGGCCGAGGAACCGCCCGCCGCACCGGCCGCCGAGAAGCGGTCGCTCACCGCCGAACTGCGCGAAGGCCTGGCCTGGGTGTCCCGGCAGCGGCTGCTGCGCTGGGTGGCGCTCACCGGCGCGGTCGGCAACGTCTTCATCCACGCCATGCTCGCGGTGTTCTTCCTCTTCCTCCTCAAGGAACTGGACCTCGGTACCGGCGGCGTGGCCGCGGTGGTGATGACCGGGAGCATCGGCGCGATGTGCAGCCTGGCCCTGCTGCGGCCGCTCACCGACCGGATCGGCACCGGCCCCTCGCTCATCGGCTCGACCCTGGCCACGGCGGCGGGCGTGTGGCTTCTCGCCCTCGCCGGCCGCGGCCCGGTCCCGGCGCTGGCCGGCGCCGCCGCCGCGAACTTCGTCTTCATGCTCAGCTTCCCGCTCTACAACGTGACCTCACGCCTGCTGCGGCAGTCCGTGACCCCCGACCACCTGATGGGGCGGGTCAGCTCCATCATGCGGACGGTCGTCTGGGGCACCATGCCGATCGGATCCCTGCTCGGCGGCGCCCTCGGCTCCCTCCTCGGCCTCCGGGCGGCGGTCCTCGCCGCCGCCTGCGGCCTGCTCGTCTCACCCGTCCTCCTCGCCCTGTCCCCGCTGCGCGCCCTGCGCACCCTGCCGGAACACCCCGCGACGGAGGACCACGAGCCGCCCGCCACGGCCGGCGACGACGGCACGACCGCCGCTCGTCCACACCCTGACACCGCTTCCCCTGCACTCGAGAGGGCAGTTCAGTGACACAACCGACGCTTCCCAGGACCACTCCGGGCACCCCGCTGGCGGGAGCCCGCCGCCGGGTCGCCGCCCCCGCCGCCGACCGCCTGGTGACCGTGGAGCCGGGCGGCCCCGCCGACCTGCCGCGCGTCCTGCGGTCGGCCGCTCCAGGACTCGACCTGGCGCAGTGGCTGCGGCAGAACCGCGACGAGGTCCACCGCCACCTCGACGAGCGGGGCGCGGTGCTGTTCCGCGGCTTCCCGGTGGCCGCCGCCGAGGGACTGGAGCAGCTGGTCACCGCGCTGTCCCCGGCCACCCTCGACTACGTCTACGGTTCCACCCCGCGCAGCCGCGAGTCGGCCGGCGTGTACACCTCCACCGAGTACCCGGCGGACCAGACCATCCCGCAGCACAGCGAGATGGCGTACGCCAGCACCTGGCCGATGAAGCTCTGGTTCCTGTGCACGGTGGCGGCCCCCGAGGGCGGCGCCACCCCGCTGGCCGACAACCGCAAGGTCTTCGCCCGGCTCGACCCGGCCCTGCGCGACCGGTTCACCGAGCACGGCGTCATGTACGTGCGCAACTACGGTGCGGGTCTCGACCTGCCGTGGCAGCAGGTGTTCGAGACCACCGACCGCGCCGAGGTCGAGCGGTTCTGCCGCGGGGCCGGCATCGAGTACCGCTGGCTGGACGAGGACCGGCTGCGCACCCGGCAGGTCTGCCAGGCGGCGGTGCGCCACCCGCGGACCGGCGAGTGGGCGTGGTTCAACCAGGCCCACCTCTTCCACCCGTCGAACCTGGGCCCGGAGGTCCGCGAGACGCTGCTGGCGACCTTCGCCGAGGAGGACCTGCCGCGCAACGTCGTCTTCGGCGACGGCAGCCCGATCCCCGATGCCGACCTGGCCGAGATCAGGGCCGCCTTCGAAGCCGAGACGGTCGCCGAGCCCTGGCAGTCCGGCGACGTGCTGCTGGTGGACAACATCCTCGCCTCGCACGGGCGCCAGCCCTATGCGGGGCCGCGCAAGGTGCTCGTCGCGATGGCCGAGCCGTTCGGAAACACCCAGGGGGAGAAGTGATGGAGAACGCAACGACCGCCACCGGTGAGGGCTTCCGCGTCTCGCCGCAGCAGCAGCACGTCTGGCAGCAGGCCGGCGCGCTGACCGGCGCGGACGCCACGCCGTGGGTGTGGTGCACCGTGGTGCTGGACGGCCCGCTCGACGCGGCACGGCTGGAGCGGGCGGTGGCCGTGCTGACGGAGCGCCACGAGATCCTGCGTACGACGGTGGAACGCGCGCCGTCCCTGGTCCTGCCCGTACAGATGATCGCGGAGGGTGCCGCGGCGCCGGTCGAGCACGTGGACCTGGCGCACGTCCCGGCCGACGAGCGGCCCGCGGAGCTGGCCGCCCACCTGGACAAGGTCTCGCTCCGCTGGTTCGCCGCCGGCCCGGGCCCGCAGCTGCGCACCGTGCTCTTCGGGAACGGGGACCGGGCCGCCACGCTGGCGCTCGGCCTGCCCGCGCTCCTGGGCGACACCCGGAGCCTGGTCCTGCTGGCGGACGAGCTGCTGGACGCCTACGCCGATCCCGCCACCGGCGCCGACGCGGAGCCGCTGCAGTACGCCGACCTCGCCGAATGGCTGCTCCAGCTGCTCGACGACCCGGAGACCGCCGAAGGACGGCGGTTCTGGACCACGGCCGGGCAGCAGGCCCCCGCAGCGCCCTTCCCCTTCGAGCACGCCGCGCCGGCGGGCGACGAGCGCCCGGCGCCCGCCCACGCGCTCGAACTGCCCGCGGCCGTCCAGGCGGCGGTCGGGGCACGCGCCGCGGCCCTGGGCATCTCCGTCGCGGACCTGCTGCTGACCGTCTGGCAGGCGGTGCAGGCCCGGTTCGCCGACCAGGAGTCCGGCACCACCGGGCTGATCACCGACGGCCGCAGCGTCAGCGACCTGGCGACCGCGGTCGGGCCCCTGGCCCGGACCCTGCCGGTGCGCTGGGACACCGCCGCCCAGCCGGCGCTCTCCGCCGCGGCCCGGGCCGCGGCGGACGCGGTCGCCGAGGCCCGCGCGCACGAGAACTTCCACCTCCCGCCGGCCGACTCCGCACCCACCTACGGCACGGCCTTCGAGTTCGTCGAGCTGCCGCCGGCGCGCGAGGTCCACGGCCTGACCGCGGCCCTGCGCTCGGTCGGCGGCACCGCCGCCCCGCGGACCCTCACGGCGACCTGGGTGCGCCGGGGCGACCTGCTGTCCCTGCGCCTGACCGCACCGCACACCTTCGGGCCGTACGAACTGGCCCTCCTCGCCGAGGCCTACACCGCCGCCCTCGCGGCGCTGGCCGACGGCACCGACCTCGAGCTGGCGGCGCTGCCGCTGACCGCCGGTACCGTCGAGCAGCCCGCCGGCCGGTTCCCCCAGGAGCACACCGCGGGCACGCCGGTGCACCTGCGCGTCGCCCGGCAGGCCGCGCTGACCCCGGACGCCGAAGCCCTGACCGGCGCCGCCGAGCGGCTCACCTACCGGCAGCTGGACGACCGTGTGCAGGCGCTGGCCGCCCACCTCCAGTCCTTGGGCGCCGAACCCGGCGAACGGATTCCGCTCCTCCTGCACCGGGGTACCGACGCGGTGGTCGCCATGCTCGCCGTGCTCACGGCCGGCGGCTGCTTCGTGCCCGTCGACCCGGAACAGCCCCGCGAGCGGCTGGCCTTCGTACTCGCCGACACCGGCGCCCGCTTCGTGGTGACCGAGCCGGGCACCGAGGGCCTGCTCCCCGAGGACGGCCCGCGGGCCGTGTCCGCCGTGCAGCCGGCCACGGCCGCCCGGGCGGAGGCGCGCGAGTCCGGCGCCGCCTACGTCATCTACACCTCCGGCACCACCGGCCGCCCCAAGGGCGTGGTGGTCGGCCACGCGCAGCTGTCCCACTACACCGACGCGGCGGCGGACCGCCTGCCCCTCGGCCCGGCGCCCCGCTTCGCCCTGGTCTCCACGCTGGCGGCCGACCTGGGCTACACCGCGCTGCTGGCCGCGCTGTGCTCGGGCGGCGCGCTGCACGTGGTCGACCAGGACACCGCCACCGACCCCACCGCCCTGGGCGAGCTGATGCGGACCGAGGGCATCGACTGCCTCAAGATCGTGCCCTCCCACCTGACGGCACTCCTCACGGCCGCCGCCGACCCCGCCGCCCTGATCCCGCGCCGGCTCCTGATCACCGGCGGCGAGGCCTGCACCTGGGCGCTGCTGGACCGGGTCGCCGAACTGGCCCCGCACTGCGCGGTGGTCAACCACTACGGCCCGACCGAGACCACCATCGGCGTCAGCGCCCACCGGGTGGACGGCGCGGAGCTGGACCGGCGCTGCGCGGTCGTCCCGCTCGGCCCCGCGCTCGGCGGCAACGCACTGCACGTCCGGGACGAGGCGCTGCGGCCGCTGCCGGACTGGGTACCGGGCGAGCTGTGCGTCAGCGGCCCCGGCCTGGCCGAGGGCTACCTCGGACAGGACGAGCTGACCGCCCAGCGGTTCGTCGAGACCGCCGGCCCGGACGGCACCCCGGTCCGCCTGTACCGCACCGGCGACCGGGTGCGGCGCCTGCCCGACGGCACCTTCGACTTCCTGGGGCGGACCGACGACCAGATCAAGATCAACGGGTTCCGGGTCGAACTCGGCGAGATCGACGCGGCCCTGCGCTCCCACCCCGGCGTCCAGGACTGCTTCGTCCGGCCCGTCACCGACCCGCACGGCGCCAACCGCGTGATCGGGTACCTGGTGACGCCGACCGCGGACCCCTCGGACGCCGAGCTGCGGCAGCACCTGCGGGACCGGCTGGCCGAACAGCTCGTCCCCGGCGCCTTCGTACGGCTCGCGGCGCTGCCCCGCACCCCCAACGGCAAGGTCGACCGGGCGGCGCTGCCCGAGCCGGCCCACCAGGCGGCCGCCACCACGGTCGGCCCCCGCAACTCCGTGGAACTGGCGCTGCTCACCATGTGGGAGGAACTGCTGGACCGCAGCGGCCTCAGCGTCACCGACGACTTCTTCGACGTCGGCGGCCACTCCCTGCTCGCGGTCAAGCTCACCGTCCGCATCCACAAGGAACTCGGCCGCAAGCTCGCCCTCTCGGAGATCTTCGAGGCCCGCACCGTGGAGGCCATGGCCGCCCTGCTGCGCCGCCAGGAGGCCCGCACCGCGCGCCACAAGCTGCTGGTCCAGCTGAAGGCCGGAGCGGGACGCAAGCCCCTGTTCCTCTTCCACGGCGGCCGCGGCAGCGCGGTCTGGGCCGCGGAACTGGCCCGCGCCCTGCCCGCCGACCGCCCCGTGCACTGCCTGGAGGCCCCCGGCCTGGACGGCACCGAAGAACCGGTCGCGGACCTGCGGGCGATGGCCGAGCGCTACGTCGCGGCGATCCGCGCGGTCCAGCCCAGCGGCCCGTACCTGCTGGGCAGCCGCTGCCTGGGCGGCATGTTCGCGCACGAGGTCAGCCGCCGGCTCGCCGAACAGGGCCAGGAGACGGCCCTGCTGGTCCTCATAGACAGCCCGGCCCCCAACCCGCGGGCCCTGGAGGAGATGGAGAGCGGAACCAGCAACGACCCCTTCTGGACCGGCCTGGAGGAGTCGACGCTGCTGCACCGCTTCGCCGCCCAGTACGGGCTCGACCCGGCCCTCCCCGAGGCCGGCAGCGCACCGGAGGCCGAGCGGCAGGCCCTGCTGCTGGCCGAACTGCGCACCCACGGCCTGGTCGAGCCGGACGCCGGACCGCAGGAGCTGGAGAGCATGCTCGGCGTCTACCGCAGCAACCTGCGCGCGGTGCGCGAGTACGTCCGCTCGTACGCCGCGCAGGGCACGCAGGCCGGGCCGACGGTGATCTTCCGCAGTGAGGACTCCCGCACCGCCCCGGAACACGACGCGCTCGGCTGGGACGAGGTACTGCCCGAAGAGCCGGCCCTCGAAGTGCTGCCCGGCGACTACCACACCCTGATCGCCCCGCCCCGGGTCCAGGCCCTGGCCGACGGCATCCACCGTGCGCTGGAGTCGCGCGGCCTGTGACCGGCCGCCCCGGGCCCGGCCGATCGGCGATCGGC